>NZ_JASIAL010000313.1:0-2679 GCF_030042015.1 Trebonia sp.
CCGCGATCGGCGGCAGCACGCCCAGCGCGGCGACCGCGGCGTCCCTGTGCCGCGCCGAGCCGGTGAGGGCGCCGTAGCTGAGCAGCGCGTCCGCCGCCGCGAACGCGCCCGATGGGGTGGCGCCGTCGGCGGGGTCGGCGGGCCGGAAGATCAGCCGCTCGCCGTCATCGGCCGTGTCATAGAAGCCACCCGCCCCGTCGCCGAACGCGGACAGCACGGTGTCGAGCAGCAGGCCGGCCACGCGGGCCCAGCGCGCGACCCCGGTGACCCCGTACAGGGCGAGCAGCCCGGACGCCACGCACGCGTAGTCCTCGAGCAGCCCGGCGCTCGGCCCGGCCACCCCGTCCCGCGACGTCCGGGTGACGCGCGCCCCCGCGACGTGCACCGACACCAGCAGCCCGGCCGCGTCCGCGGCGGCGGTGATCAGGTCGCGCCGGCCGAAGAGCAGGCCGGCCTCGGCCAGCGCGGCGATCGCCATGCCGTTCCAGGCGGCCACCACCTTGTCGTCGCGGGCCGGCCTGATGCGCCCGTCGCGGGCGGCCAGCAGGACGCCGCGTATCCGGTCAAGCCGCTCGCCGCCTGCTGGCCCGCCGGGCGGCTCGGACCGACGCTGCAGGACCGAGCTGCCGCGCTCGAACGTGCCCCGGTCGGTCACGCCGAACACAGCCGCCGCGAACGCCGCGTCCTGCCCGCCGAGCACCTCCCGCAGTTGGACCGGCGTCCACACGTAGAACGCCCCCTCCGCGCCGTCGCTGTCCGCGTCGAGCGACGCCGCGAACCCGCCTTCCGGCGTGCACAGCTCACGCACGAGGAAGTCGCAGGTCTCCTCGGCCACCCGGCGCGCCAGCGGCGACCCGGTGAGCCGCCACAGGTGCGCGTAGCCGCGGGCGAGCAGCGCGTTGTCGTACAGCATCTTCTCAAAGTGCGGCACCACCCAGGCCGCGTCCACGCTGTACCTGGCGAACCCGCCGCCCAGCTGGTCGTAGATGCCGCCGCGGGCCATCGCCTCGCACGTGCGCTCGGCCATCGACAGGGCGGCAGGCGACCCCGTGCGGCTGTGGTGCCGCAGCAGGAACTCGAGCACCATCGACGGCGGGAACTTGGGGGCCCGCCCGAAACCGCCGGCGCTGCGGTCGAAGCCCGCCTCGAGCCCCGCCACTGCCCGGGCCGTCACCTCGGCGAGCGAACCCTCCCCCGGGGGCGCGCCGGGCCCCGACAGGGCCGAGGCGTTCTCCGCGAGCGCCGCCGAGATCCGCCCGGCCTGCTCGTTGACCTGCCCCCGGTCCTGCTGCCAGGCACGGGCCACCGCGGTCACGAGCTGGACGAACTGCGCCCGCGGGAAGTACGTGCCGCAGTAGAAGGGCTCGCCGTCCGGCGTCATGAAGACCGTCATCGGCCATCCGCCCTGGCCGGTCAGCGCCTGGGTGGCGGCCATGTAGACGGCGTCCACGTCCGGCCGCTCCTCGCGGTCCACCTTGACCGGCACGACGTTGTCGTTGACGACCGCCGCCGTCGCCGGGTCCCCGAACGACTCGTGTGCCATCACGTGACACCAGTGGCACGCCGCGTACCCGACCGACAGCAGCACGGGCACGTCCCGCCGCCGTGCTTCCGTGAACGCCTCCTCGCCCCACGGCCACCAGTCGACCGGGTTGTCGGCATGCTGCAGCAGGTACGGGCTTGTCGCCGCCTTCAGCCGGTTCATGGCACCATTCTCGCGCCAGGGGCTCGCGGTCGTCCCATCCGCATGACCCCATAAGGCACGGACTGGCTAGCCCGACGGGCTCGGCGATGGCCGCGGGAGGTTGCCCTGGGTGCCATTCCGCCGGCAGGTAAGCGTGTAGCCGCGCACCGCGACCGTCAGCTGGTTCCCGGCCACGCTGGCCGCGGCGCGCGCCGACGTGTCGAAGGAGCCGATCGCGCTCTGCGCGAGCAGGATGATCGGGTCGTGGCCGGCGTACCCGGCCAGCGACACGGCCACGTTGCTGGTGACGAATCCGCCGCCGGTCACCTCGTAAGTTCCGCTGTGGGTGTTGACCGGGTCGTTGGCGATGAACTGCCCGCCGGGCGCGAAGATAAGGTCGACCGAGTACCTCGCCGGGATGGCTGTGTTCGCCCCGCCGCGCGCAATGGCGACGACGGTCCACTCGTACCCGGCGAACCCCGGGTGCGCGGCCGCCGCCGGATCCGGCGAATGGGCGGACGAGTGGGGGGAACTGCACGCCGCCAGGGCCACGAGGGGCAGGCACATGCCGGCAGCGGCCAGCGTCACGGACCGGAAGCGGCGGGTCATGCCCTTATTCTGGCCGCCTTGCTGAGCAGGAAGAAGACCGCGCCTGCGACGCCGACGAAGAAGCCCAGCGGCCAGTTGGTGTGGTAGGAGAGCACGATGGAGGCCCACACGGTGGCCAGCGCGATCGCCACCGACAGGGTCATGGCCACCCCGGGGCGGGCGGTGACGGCCCGGGCGGCGGCCGCCGGGCCGATCATCAGGCTGAACATCAGCAGCGCGCCGACGACCGGGATCGTCATGGACGTCGCGAGCGCCATCACGACCAGGAAGTACACCTCCGTCTTCCTGGTCGACACGCCGCGGGCGTCGGCGACCTCGGGCAGCGTGGAGGTCAGCATGAGCCGCCGGAACGCCAGCCCGATCGCCGCGGCGGCGACCAGGCCCAG
>NZ_JASIAL010000041.1:0-10620 GCF_030042015.1 Trebonia sp.
AGCTGCGCGGCGGTCAGGCTCTTGGGCGCGTAGGTGGCCGGGACCTTCTTGGTGGCGCCGGTGTCCCTGGTGGCGTAGGTGACTGCGTCCTCGGCCAGCGCCACGTATTCGACGCCGCCCGGGCCCAGTTTCGGCGAGGTGGACGACCTGCCGCTTGAGGTGCGCGCGTAGTCGATGCAGTAATCGGTGGTGGTGCCGTCGACCGTGTTCGCGTCCAGCGCCTTGAGGCCGGCCGACGATCCGTTCGGCCGGGTGGTGGACGCGCACCCCGCCTTGGGCTTGATCGTGGTCGGCGCGGTGGAGGTCGAGCCCGGCACGGTGGCGTCCCAGCTGTAGAAGTAGGGGGTCCCGGCCGTGTGCTTCGCCGCAGAGATCGTGGCGTTGTAGTCGATCGAGGCCTGGTCGAACAGTCCCTCGTCGGTGTTCGACCCGACGCCGACGATGTCGTAGGCCTTCGGCACGACGGCCTTCCCGCTGCCGTTGACCGGGTCGGCGAATGCCGGCGCCGCGGCCACGAGAACCGCGGCGGCGGCGATCGCGACGCCCGCGGTCACCTTTCTCAGCCTGTGCATGTCCACTCCTCCGGAGTTAGTCCCTGGGGCCGGGAACGGCTGTGCCCGGCCCGCGCTCGGGCGCTTACCCGGCCAAGCCCGGTTGACCGGCCCGGATGCTCCCGACAAACGGGTTAAGGGTCTGATATCCAGCTATACGATGGGAAAAGTCCAGATGAATGGCGGGTGAATTTCCCGATCAAGCCGATTAGATTTGCTGTAAATATCACGAATCGTGTCCCGAGCGCTTCGCCCGGTGCCGGTCTGCCAGCGCACGGCGACTGCAGGACGGCGGCGGACACTCGTGACGGGCGCTGTCCACGCTCCCCGGCCAAAATAGGAACCAAGCGGCATGGACAGAACCGGACAAAATGGGACAGAGAAGCTGCGTCTCGGGTCCTAAGTTGGCGGCCGACCGGGCCGAGCTAACGGCATAGGATACATTTCGCTTCCACAAACCATGACAAAGCGGACAGCTACCGATGCGATTTGTATCCTCAGCGCCACCGTCACACTTCGGCGGGCATGTCCGGACGCGCCCGCTGTTCGGGCGGCGCGTTCCGCCAAAGCGTGCGGGCCCCCTGCCGTCACGGCAGGGGGCCCGCTTAGCTGTACCACTGAGCTTGGGGCTCAGCAGATTGCGGAACCTAGGAGATCGTCCCGCACAGCGAGGTGTTGATGAACCCGTAGTCCACGATGTCCGCCTTCGCGACCGCGCTGGTGCACAGGTAGCCCTTCACCTTGGCGGTCGCCGCGCTGAAGATGGACTCCAGGTACGCCGGGATGTGGTCGGCGGTCGTGGTGCTGTACCGCACGACGTTGTACAGCGTGCGGATGAACTCGGACGGGAACTTCGAGTAGTTGATCACCGGGACCTTGGCGGAGGTCACCGGCGAGACGCCGTTGATCTCGTCGAGCTGGAGGTAACCGGTGACGTTGCAGCCGAACAGGTTCTGCCCGGCCTTCGGCGCCTTCCCGCACACGGGTGAGTGGTACACCTGGGCGACGTAGTCGCCGACGGAGTAGATGAAGATCGCGTTCGGGCTGTTGAAGCCGGCGTACGTGCCCTCGTTCTCCTCGGGCTTCTGGCTCACGCAGGAACCGAGGGTGGTGATGCCCATGACCTTCTCCCAGAACGAGAGCGTTCCCGAGCCGGCCTGCGGCAGGAACACCGTGATCTTGGCGTCCTTGCCGCCCACCTGGTCCCAGTTGGTCGTGGTGCACTTGAAGATGCCCTCAAGCTGAGTAAGGCTCAGGCTCTTGGGCGCGTCGGACCCGCCGTGCTTGGTCGACCGGGTCGCCCACGTGACCGCGTCCTTGGCGAACGCCACGTACGCGACACCGCCAGGGCCCAGCTTCGGCGAGGTTGACGACCGGCCGCCGGACGACCGGCTGTAGTCGATGCAGTAGTGCCCGGTCGTGCCGTCGAGCTCGTTCGCGTCCAGCGCCTTAACGCCGGCGCTTGAGCCGTCCGGCCGGGTGGTCACCGGGCAGCCGGCCTTGGGCTTGATCTTGGTCGCCGCGCTCGAGGTCGAGCCGGGCGGCGTGGCGTCCCAGCTGTACAGGTGCGCGGCCGCGGCCGATACCTTGGCGTCGTAGTCGTGCGAGATCTGGTCGAGCAGGAACGCCGTGGTGTCCGACCCGACGCCCACGATGTCAATGGGTCGCGGGACAACCCCCTTGGGCGGGTCGGCCATTGCGGTGGTGGCCGTGCTCGCCACGAGGGCGGCGGCGGCGAGCATCGCCCCGGCGCCGGCAAAGAGCTTGGTGAGTTTTCGCATTCCCCTGCCTCCATTTTGGCGCCCGTCACGGGTGCTGTGCGGTCCCGGTGCACAGGCCGGCGGACATGCCGATCAAGACTTTGCCTGGGATGGAGCGTTGCGACAAGGGAACGGATGGTGGCGGAAAGCTGATCTCTTGGTGACTCTAGCTGGGCTAATTGCTTAATATCAGGTGAAGGAACAAGCTCTTTCGTACAGCGCAAGTGATTTTAGATGTATATCCGGTAAACGATGAATTGTTGTCCTATGGAAAGACATAATAACGATCTTAGCCAATCTGAACAATAGGAAATAGTCCGGATACCGTCATGTCCTGGCATGCCGTCACGCTGAGTTCCCGGGCCGCCGCGTCCGGTGCGCTCACGGCGCCTCGCGCGCCCGGTGGCCCGCCTCCGCGGCCCGCCGCTACCCGGCCCGCGCGGCCGTCCCGTTGCCGGGCGCCGCGCCACTAGAGCGCGGGCCTGGTGGGTACACACAGTGGGAGTTGGTTTGCCGCATGTGTGCAGTCGGCCGGGCAGCCGGCCGGGGTGGGCGCCGATCGTCGCGGACTGCCGCTTCCCGAAGCTTTATCACCATGAGACAACTGAATGACTCGTTTTTCAGCTAGTTTTGTGCTAAAACCGTGGCACGGACCCGCAGAGAGGGGTGTGACGCATGTCTACCGCCGAAGGCACACCGCCGGTCATCGTCGAAGAGCAAGTGGACAAGGGACTGAAGTCCGGCGCGCTGGGTCTGGTCTCCAGCGTCGTCATGGGCGTGGCCTCGACCGCCCCGGCCTACAGCCTGGCCGCCACGCTGGGGCTCATCGTGGTGGTCATCGGGCTCGGCGCGCCCATCGTCGCGCTGCTCGCGTTCATCCCGATGCTGCTGACCTCGATCGGGTACAGCGAGATGAACAAGGCCGACCCGGACTGCGGCACCACGTTCACCTGGGCGACGCGCGCGTTCGGCCCCAAGATCGGCTGGGCGGGCGGCTGGGGGATCGTCGCCGCGGACATCCTGGTCATGGCGAGCCTGGCGCAGATCGCCGGGCAGTACGTGTTCCAGCTCTTCGGCGCCCACGGCATCGGCGGGGACCCGACGAGCGGCTGGGTGCTGCTGGTCGGCGTGGCGTGGATCATCGCGATGAGCTACATCTGCTACCGCGGCATCGAGGTGTCCGCGGCGCTCCAGCGGTTCCTGCTGAGCATCGAGGTGGTCATGCTGCTGCTGCTCTCGGTGGTCGCGCTGGTCCGGGTGGGCATCGGCCATCATCCAAGCCTGTCGATCACCCCGTCCCTCACGTGGTTCAACCCC
This sequence comes from Trebonia sp., assembly GCF_030042015.1. Taxonomy (GTDB): domain Bacteria; phylum Actinomycetota; class Actinomycetes; order Streptosporangiales; family Streptosporangiaceae; genus Trebonia. The sequence continues at coordinate 3,629 of NZ_JASIAL010000041.1, forward strand.
TTCCAGAAGGGCTTCTCTGCATTCGTCAGCGGCCTGATCCTGATGCTGTTCATCTACTGGGGCTGGGACACGGCGGTCTCGGTCAACGAGGAGACCGCGGACAAGGAGAAGACGCCAGGGCGCGCGGCGATCATCTCGACGTTCATCCTGCTGATCACCTACGTGCTGACGATCTTCGCCGCCCAGTCGTTCGCGGGCGTGGGAGACAAGGGCGTCGGACTGGCCAACCCGGCCCACGTGTTCGACGTCTTGTCGGTGCTCGGCAGCTCGGTGTTCGGGACCTCCGGCCTCGGCCGGGTCCTCGCCCAGCTGCTGATCCTGATGGTGCTCAGCTCGGCGGCGGCGTCGACGCAGACGACGATCCTGCCCACGGCGCGCACCACGCTGTCGATGGCGGTCTACGGGGCGCTCCCGAAGGCGTTCGCCAGGATGCACCCGCGCTACCTGACCCCTACGGTCTCGACGATCGTGATGGGCGCCATCTCGATCGCGCTGTACATCCCGTTCAACTACCTGTCGGGCGGGAACATGATCCTCGACGCGGTGACCGGGATCGGCCTGTACATCGCCTTCTACTACGGCCTGACCGCGTTCGCCTGCGCCTGGTACTACCGCAAGACGCTGACCTCAAGCGCCCGCAACCTCTGGATGCAGGGCATCCTGCCCGTGCTCGGCGGCCTGATCATGTACGCCGCCGGCGGGTGGAGCCTGTGGGCGGACTGGGACGTGGCGACCGAGAACAGCTACACCACCTGGCTGATGCCGTTCTGGCCGCACTGGTACATCGGCGGGGCCTTCACGATCGCCTTCGTCTCCGCGCTCGTGGGCCTTGTCGCGGCGGTCTGGCTGCGGATCGTCAAGCCGGCGTACTTCCGCAAGCAGACCCTGACCAGGGCAACCCCCACGCTCGTCCCCGACGAGTCGTAGCCGCAATGCCGGGGAGTTAAGGTCCGGGAGTAGTGGTTAAGGACCGTCGGCGGCGTGTCCTCGTGATTGGGCCAGCTGCGTCAACGGCCCGGCTGTATCGGGCCAGCCGCGCCAACGGCCCGGCTGTATCGGGCCAGCTGCGCCAACGGCCCGATTGCCGGATCCGTGGCGGCCGTGGCCTCGCGGCCCTAGAGCCTGTTCAGCACGCCGCTGAGGAACTGCGCGGTCTTGGCGGCTGGCTCGGCCTGGAGGCAGATCTGCTCCATCACCTCGAGGTAGCTGTCGACGTCGGTCGGCTTGTCGAGGTACAGGGCGCTGGTCAGCTGCTCGATGTACACCGCATCGCGCAGGTCGGGCTCGGCGAACCGCAGGATCGTGAACGGGCCGCCCATGGCCGGGTGGGCGCCCGCCGTGAACGGCAGGACCTGCAGCGTCACCGCGGGGTGGTCGCTCATGTCGATCAGGTGGCGCACCTGCTCCCGCATGACAGGACTGCCGCCCATGGGCCGGCACAGCGCGCCCTCGTCGATCACGGCCCACAGCCGCGGCGGGCTCTCCCGGTTCAGGATCTGCTGACGGGAGAGCCGTGCCTCGACGCGGCGTTCGACATCCTCTGCGGTCAGGGCGTTGCCCAGCCGCATGATCGCCCGGGCGTAGCCTTCGGTCTGCAGCAGGCCAGGGACGAACTGCAGCTCGAAGTTCCGGATGAACGAGGCGGCGGCCTCCAGGCCGAAATATGGCTCTACCCAGTGCGGCAGGGTGTCTGAGTAGCCCTGCCACCACCCTGGGGTGTTCGCCTCGCGGGCAAGCTTGAGCAGCGCCTCGCGCTCTTCGCCGGCCTTCACCCCGTACAGGGTCAGCAGGTCGGCGATGTCGCGCTCTTTGAAGCCGACGCGCCCGTGCTCCATCCGGCTGATCTTGGAGTGCGAGCCGCGGATGGCGTCCGCGGCGTGCTCCGTCGTGATGCACGCCTCCTCACGAAGCCTGCGCAAGTGCCCGCCGAGCACGAGCCGCTGCACAGTCGGACCCGCGTAGCGCGGGCCAAACAAGGACTGCGGGGCCTCCCAGGAGGAGGCCCCGGTGGGGGTGTCCCAGGATGAGTCCTCAGACGAGAGCATCGCTACTCCTCGGTCACTGCCCGGTCATGGCGATGGGGCATGCGTCAGTCTCCCACGTGATCATGCCATCGCGAAAGAGGAGTGCATGACAATTCAAGAGATGCCCGAGGTCATCAATCTTGCCTGCGATCGCATGCAGGTGCAAGACCTCTCATTGACGCGCTGCTTATCGCGTCAATGAGAGTACGTGATCGAACTCTCCGTCCTTCGCCCCCGCCAGGAATGCGGCTATCTCGGCGTGGGTATAGATGAGTGCCGGCCCGCCGGGAAAGCGGGAGTTGCGCACGGCGATCTCACCGTCTGGCAGCAGCGCTACCTCCACGCACGCCCCGTTGGGGTTGCTGTGCTGGCTCTTCTGCCAGGTGACTTCGGTGAGTTCCGAGGCCGGCATGCCGTTGTAGTTGTTGCTCATGTTCCTTCCAGTGGCGAATCGTAAATCTTGTATATGAACATCCCCCCACCTGTGATCACTGTAAGTGATCGATGGCCACGTGTCGCGAGCAGACGATCACCCGCCGAGGCGGGCGGGCTCCGAGCGTGGGGCGGGTTAAGGCGTGTCAGCCGGTTCGGCTGGGTGACTCGGGGCTACGAGCCCACCGTCCCTCCATGATGTCGCCGAGAAACTACGGCACTCGTGTGCCGCTGTATAACGCTGCCTTGCCGCGAAACCGTGTGCACGCATCGAATGAACGTGCATCCGGTCTTGCATTTGCACAATATATCAGGCACGATACAAGCGAGGCATACCCCACATACTGCGATAGGCAAGGCTTTTTAGCCCCATGACGATGCAGAAAGCGGTTGCGTTGGCTCACCTGAGGGTTGCTTACGAGCCGGATGATGACGACGACGAGGTGGTCAGCATCCCGGCTCCGCCGGCATCCCCTCCGCAGCTTCTCCTCGTGCCCTCGGCGTGGTGGGAGACGCCGGCCGTGACCAGCCGGCCGCTGAACCCGGTGCCCGAGGAGGCTAGGACCGCGCGTCAGTTCGTCCGGGAGCTGCTCACCTGCTGGGGGCTTGGCCAGCTGACCGACGACGCCGAGCTGATCATCGCGGAGCTCGTGGTGAACGCGATCAGGCATGGTCTGCGGACGGCCCCGCAGGGCGTCGCCGCCGGGTCGTACGCGCTGCGGCTGTGCCTGCTCCGCCGGGTCGGGGAGGTCATGCTGGCGGTCACCGATCCCAGTGACGAAGCCCCGGTACCCCAGGCGCCTGGCTGGACCGGGGAGAGCGGTCGCGGGCTGCAGATCGTCGGCGCGCTCAGCTACGTGTGGGGCTGGTCCCCGATCGAGGGCCACGGCAAGGCCGTGTGGGCCGTCCTGCGGTACGCCTAGGGACTCAGCGGGATACCGGCTCGTCGGCCACGGAGAGCACGTGCTCCACCAAGGCGATGAGGACCTCCTTGGCCGACTCCCTGGACCGGGCGTCGCATATGACGATCGGCAGGCCAGGGTCGAGGTCGAGGGCGATGCGGACGTCCTCGGCGGAATACCTGCGGGCACCGTCAAAGCAGTTGAGGGCGATGATGAACGGGATCTCGCGCCGTTCGAAGTAGTCGATCGCCGGGAAGCAGTCGGCCAGCCGGCGGGTGTCCGCGAGGACCACGGCGCCGAGGGCGCCGACCGCGAGCTCGTCCCACATGAACCAGAAGCGCTCCTGCCCGGGGGTGCCGAACAGGTACAGCACGAGGTCTTCGCGCAGCGTGATCCGCCCGAAGTCCATCGCCACGGTCGTCGTCGTCTTGCGTTCCACGCCGACGGTGTTGTCCATTCCGGCGCTGCTCTCGGTCAGCGGCTCCTCGGTGCGCAGGGGCCTGATCTCGCTCACCGCGCCGACTAGCGTCGTCTTGCCTACCCCGAACCCGCCGGCGAGCAAGATCTTGATGGCACGATAGCTGCGCGGCGCCGCGCCGCCTTGCTCATAGCCCCCGTAGGCCATGAAGGACCTCCCTCAGCGTGTTCCTGTCCACTTGCTGCGCCTTCGTGGGGACAGGTGCCCGGATCGCGACAAGCCCAAGCTCGCGTAGGTCCGCAAGCAGGATGCGAACCACGCCGAGGGGTAGGTCGACATCAGAGGCGATGTCCACCACCGTAGTTGGCGCGCGGGCAAGTTGCAGCACCGACAGGTGTTCCGGTGCGAGCGCGCTCGGGTCCGCCACCCGCGCGCGGGTGACGGTCACGGTCGCGACCAGGTCGAACGCCTCCCCTGAGTGCCGCGTCCTGCCCTGGGTCAGCGCGTAAGGCCGCACGACAGGGCCGGCCTCGGCATCGAGCCACCGCTCGTCGTCAGAGCGCATGGGCGTTTTCTTCCTAAGTGCCAGCTAACGCGGATTGCGTCCGCATGTTGACCGTCAGGTGGTCGCCGGTGCGCTGCACGAGGACTGCCATCTCGTACGCGACCTGGCCTACGTCGGCTTCTGGCCGGGTGAGGACGGCAAGGCAGGTGCCCTGCCCGGCCGCCGTCACGAAGAGGAAGCCCGACGTCATCTCGATGATCGTCTGCCGCACCTGACCGCGGCCGAAGTGCCGCCCGGCACCGCGCGCCAGCGACTGGAAACCCGCGGCCAGCGCGGCCAGGTGCTCGGCGTCTTCCCGGTCCAGCCCGCGCGAGGCGCCGAGCGCCAGCCCGTCCTGCGACAGGAAGACTGCCCGCTGGATGTGCGGGACCCGCAGCACAAGATCATCGAGGAGCCAGTCAAGCTGGCTCACCGGATAGTGGAAATCAGTCCCCATCGACCCTGCCCTCTGTGTCCTGTTGCGCCTGTGAGCGGCCCTGCTGCCAGCCGCGCTGCATAGCGGACAGGGTGTTTCGCATGTCGGTCAGCGAGGCCGCCGTGGCCCGGGGAACCCCCGTCGCGCTCGTCGCCCCCGTCGGCCCGGTCGGGGCGGCCCCCGCCGCCGCGGAAGAGCGGAGCTGCGGAGCGAGGTTGGCCTGGCGGACGCGGCGCGGCAGTCCCTTGTAGTCACCGGAGCCACTTCCGCCTAGATTGCCCTCGTCATAACCTCCGTCGCTGCCCGGGTTGTTCCCGTCATCCGCGCGGGGGCCTTCTGGCGCGGATGACGGCGCCGCGTCGGCCCGGTGCAGCGGCGTGAAGACGTCGAACGACGACGCCGCGGGGCGGGAAACCGGAACGCCGGTCACCACGGGAAGCTCGGAGGTGTGCCGGGCACGCCGGCCGGCCGGCCCGCCGTCGCCCGCGGCGCTGCCGTTGCCGGACTGCCGGACGGCGCCCGAGATGCGGATGCCGGGCCGGGCCGGGTCGACGGCAGGGGGGCCGCCGGGCCCGCGGGACTCGGCAGGCCCGTAGGTTCCCGCAGCCGGGTAAGCGCCCGCGGGACCGGGACCGTACGGCTGGTGAGCGCCGGACCACCCGTTGCCAGCCGGCCCGTACAGCCCGCCGTAGGCTCCGTTGGCTCCGCCGTTCACGCCGGCCGGCCCGGCGCCGGGCCGGGACGCCACGCCCGGGGAGCCGCCCGCGGTGATCGCGGCGGGCCCTTCGGCCACTATCAGCCGCTGCGGGATCAGCGTGACCGCGGTGGTCCCCCCGTACGGGGACGGGCGGAGCGTGACCGCGATGCCGTGCCGCCGGGCGAGCTGCCCCACGACGAACAGGCCGAGCTGCTCGGTGTTGGCCGGGTTGATGTCCGGCGGGTTGGCGAGCCGCTGGTTGAGCTCGGCCATCCGCTGCGGGGCCAGCCCGAGTCCGCGGTCCTCGATCTCGACGGCGAAGCCGTTCCCGACGATCTCGCCGGAGACCCGGACCTGCGTGAACGGCGGGGAAAGCGTGGTGGCGTTCTCGATCAGCTCGGCGAGCAGGTGGATCACGTCAGTGACCGCGCTGCCCGCCAGGGCCGCCGTCGACTGCGTGCTGACGGTGACCCTGGCGAAGTCCTCGATCTCGGCGACGGCGCCGCGCATGACGTCGATCAGCCGGACCGGCGAGGACCAGCCGCGGCCGGGCGGGGCACCGGACAAGATGATGAGGCCCTCCGCGTGCCGCCGCATGCGGGTGGTCAGGTGGTCCATCTTGAACAGGTCCTGGAGCAGGTCCGGATCGGTGGCCTGCCGTTCCATGTCGTCGAGCAGGGTGAGCTGGCGCTGCACCAGCGACTGGTTTCGCCTGGCCAGGTTGCGGAACACGTCGTAAAGACCCGCCCGCAGCCGTGCCTCTTCCACGGCGGACCTGATCGCGGTCTGCCGCACCGTGTCGATGGCCTGCGCGACCTGGCCGATCTCGTCGTTGCCCGCGCGCAGCGGCGGGGCCTCCGCCGCGACGTCCACGCTCGCGCCGCGGCGCAGCCTGCTCACCACCGCCGGGAGCTGCTCTTCGGCCAGCGTGAGGGCGGCGCGGCGAAGCGAGGTGAGCCGGCGGTTGATGGACCGGCCGAGCAGGATCGTGACGAGCAGCGTGAGGATGAGGCCGGCGGCGCCGAGCGCGCCCGTCTCCCATACCCGCCTCTTGGCGTCGATGGCGGGATTCTCGTTGGCGGTCAGCACCGCGCTGGCGGTGACGGTGCCCGCCGTGCTTGCCCCGTGCAGCCACGTCGTGGTCAGCGCCTGCCAGGAGGAAGGAGACAGGCCGTCCCGTTCCATGGCGCGCAGCGAGACGCCGGCCGGCACGGCCTGCTGGATGGTAGCCAGGTCGCTGCGCAGCGCCGCCGGCGCCAGCGAGTCCATCGTGGTGGTGTAGGTCTTGAGCTCGGCCGGGGTGAGCAGCTCCTCGTACAGCATCGTGTCGTCCTGCTGCCGCCCCGCGGCCTGGCTGAAGGCCACCCGGTCGGCGGCGGTCAGCGATCCGCTCGCGAGCGCTCCCGCCAGCACGGCGTCCTGCTCCGACACGTCCTCCTGGGTGTTGACCGCGGAGATCAGCCCGAGGCCCTGCTCGACGGCGGTCGCGTCCGCGATGCTGCTCGCCTCGGCCTGCAGCACCGCCCCCTGGTCGGCGAT
>NZ_JASIAL010000042.1:0-3499 GCF_030042015.1 Trebonia sp.
GGAATCGCCGAAAGGCCCGGTAATGCCGCAGACTGGAACTGCCAGGAGCGGGAAACGCGTTTTCCCGGTAGCGTCCTGCCGGTTGCGAGAGGGGCGTTGCCGTGAAGGAATGGGCGGACAGCGCCGCACCCCCGCAGGCCCCCGCCACCGCTGAGGTCCGCAGCCGCCGCTCTTTTCATCCATTCCGAACGCGCGCGTTTCGCCGCCTTACCCTCACCGTGCTCGTGGTCGGGGTGCCGGCCGTCATCATCGTGGTCGCCAGGCACACGCTCGCGCAGTCGATGCACGTGCTCACCACCGCCAGCCCCGGGTGGCTGCTGCTCGCGCTGGCGGCCGAGGCGGTGTCGCTGACCGCGTTCGGGATGAGCCGCCGGGGACTGCTGCGCGCCAACGGGCACCGGATCGGGCTGCGCCGGGTGCTCGCGGTCACCTGCGCGAGCAATGCCCTGTCGCTGTCGGTCCCGTTCGCCGGCACCGAACTCGCCATCGCCTTCTCCTTCCGGCGGTTCCGCAGGGCGGGCCTGGACGCGGCGACCACGAGCTGGGCGCTGACGGTGTCGTGGATCTGCTCCACGTCCTCCCTGGCGCTGCTGCTCGCCGTCGGCGCGGTCATCGGCGGGGCGGCGGCCGCGTCGGTCGCCGGGTTCGTGGGCGCCGCGCTGTACCTGCTGCCCGGCGTCGGCGCGCTGCTCGCGCTGCGCTTCGACCGGGTCCGCGTCGGCGCCGTCACGGCGCTGACGTGGCTCGCCGGGCTGAGCAGGCGGGTGGTCGGCAAGCCGGAGCACGGGGCCGCTGGCCTGCAACGGTTCCTCGACGAGGTGACGGGCACCCGCCTGTCCGTGCCCGGCTACGCGCGGGTGTTCGGCCTCGCGGTGGCTAACTGGGCCTTCGACTGCGCGGCGCTGGCGTTCGCGATCCGCGCGATGGGCCAGCCCGTGCCGTGGGGCGACCTGCTGCTCGTTTACGGCGCGGGCGCCGCGGTCGGCAGCACCGGGGTGACGCCCGGCGGCTTCGCGCTGGTCGAGCTGGCGCTGACCGCGGCCCTGACCGCCTCGGGGCTGCACGCGGACCACGCGCTCGCCGCCGTGCTCGCCTACCGCCTGGTCAACTTCTGGCTGGTGGTGCTCGGCGGCTGGATCACGATGGCATTCCTCACCCATCCGCTGCGGCGAGGTCGTTCGCCTCGCTAAAGACCGCGCGAAGCGGGCATAATCGGGCGGTGGTGATCGACGCGCGGCAGCGCAACACGGCTCTGCTGGTCTCCGGCTGCTTCTTCATGGAGATGCTCGACGGGACCATCGTCACCACGGCGAGCCCGCAGATCGGCCGGTCGCTGCACGTCCCGGCGGCCGAGGTCGGGCTCGTGGTCACCGCCTACCTGCTGACGGTCGCTGTGCTGATCCCGCTCAGCGGCTGGCTGACCCGCCGCCTCGGCAACCGGGTGATATTCCTCACCGCGATCGCGGTGTTCACCCTGGCCTCGGTCGGCTGCGCGAGCAGCGGCAGCCTGCCCGAACTCGTCGCGATGCGCGTGCTGCAGGGCGCGGGCGGCGCGATGATGGTGCCGGTCGGCCGGACGATGGTGGTCTCCATGGCCGCCAAGGAGGACCTGCTCCGCATCACCTCCTACGTCGTCTGGCCGGGGCTGCTCGCCCCGGTGATCGCCCCGCTGGCCGGCGGCCTGATCACCACGTACGCGTCCTGGCACTGGCTGTTCCTCATCAACGTGCCGCTCGGGGCGATCGCCTTCCCCGCGGCCTGGCGGCTGGTCCGCGCCACCGGCCAGGCGGCCGCTCCCCCGCCGCTTGACTGGGCGGGGGTGCTGCTGACCTGCGCGGGGCTCGGCGGGCTCACCTATTCCGCGCACCTGGTCTCGCTGCCGGCCCCGCCGCCCGCGCTGACGGCCGCCTTCTCTGTCGCGTCCGTCGGGCTGCTCGCCGCCGCGGTCTGGCACCTGCGCCGCACCGCGCACCCGCTGCTGAACCTGCGGACGCTGCGGGTGGACACGTTCCGGGTCTCGCAGCTCGGCGGGTCGCTGTACTGGCTCGTCGTCGGCGCCGCGCCGTTCCTGCTGCCGCTGCTGTTCCAGACCCAGTTCGGCTGGTCCCCCGTGAAGTCCGGCGCGGTCACCGCGTTCATCTTCGTGGGCAACGTCGGCATCAAGCCGGCCACGACGCCGCTCATCAACAGGTTCGGGTTCCGCTGGCTGCTGCTGGTCTCCACCACGATCACCGCGGTCGTCATCGCCGCGCTCGGCTTCACCACCCCCGCCACCCCGCTGGCGGTCATCGCGGCGCTGACGCTGGTCAGCGGCATCACCCGGTCCAGCGGGCTCACCGTGTACAGCACGGTCGGCTACGTCGACATGCCGGCCGAGCTTGTCCGGGACGCCAACACGCTGTACGCGACAAGCACCCAGCTCGCCGCGGGCCTGTCCGTCGCGGTCGCGACGGTCGCGCTGCGGATCGGCAGCCTGCTCCCGGGCGCCAACGGCCGGACGGCCTTTACCGTGGCGTTCTGCCTGCTTGCCGTCATCGCGCTCGTCACGACCGCGGAGGCGCTGCTGATGCGCCGCGAGGCGGGCGATTCGGTCCGCCGTCCCCGGCCCGGTGTCGCGACTCAGGCGGAGCGGTCTCCGCCAGCCGGCGGGCGGAGATGATCGCGGCCAGCTCGGCGGCCAGGGCCACGCACATCACGGCCGGCAGCAGCGTCACCCGCATCGACGTCGCCCAGCCGGCCGCGACGCGGCTGGCCGTGAGCGAGGCGAGCCCGCCGCAGGCCAGCGCGCCCACGGCCAGCCAGACGGACAGGCCGGCGGGCTTGGGCAGCCAGACGCTGTGCTCGGGGGCGCCGGCGTGCAGCGGGACGCGCGCGCCTTTCGGCAGGCTGACGAGCGCGTAGCCCGCCGCGGCGATCATCGCGAGCAGCAGCACGCCGCCGATGACCAGCGACGCCGTCAACATCCCGTCCCGTGCGATGGCATGCGGCCCACGGTACCGCCAGCGGCGCGCCCGCCGCGGCCCTCGCGGAGAAATGAGCGAGCGCTGGGACCAATGGAGCGCAGGCGCAGGCAGATGCCGGTGTTGCCTGCTGGTGACGTCACAGGCCGCGATCGACTGCCCCGCCGGGACTAGCAGAATAGTCCTAATGGGCTAAAAGCTACTGAAAGTCGTAAAACGATCTTTAGCGGAGCTCTAGGTTAGCGCGATGCTGAAGAAGTCAGCCGGTGCGATCGCCGCCACCGCGACCCTTGCCCTCCTCGCGGCCGGGGGTTCCGCGGCGGCCGTTCGCGTCGTGTCGTCAGGGTTCGGCGCGCCAGTCCGGAATTCCGCCCCGCCGCAGCCCGTGCGTATCGGGGGTCCGGCGACGGCCAGCGTGCCTGGCGCGCCCGCGGCAACGCCGGAGCCGGGCGGCCAGTCGTCCTCGCCCGCGCCGTCGGCGTCAGGGAGCCCGCACGGCGGGCTGCGCGCTCGTCAGCCTGCCGAAAGGCGCGCGCGTC
>NZ_JASIAL010000314.1:0-14845 GCF_030042015.1 Trebonia sp.
GACAGCCGCGACCAGGGCGGCCGCGACCAGGGCGGGCGCGACGGCGGGAACCGTGACAACCGCGGCGGCGGAGATGACGACCGCGAGGGCTCGGGCAGCCGGCGCAGCCGCGACCGGTTCCGCAACCGCAACACCAGCAACCGCCGGCGCGAGCGCGGCGGCGGTGGCGGCAGCGAAGCCGAGCCGGTGATCACCGAGGACGATGTCCTGATCCCGATCGCGGGCATCCTCGACGTGCTGGACAACTACGGTTTCGTCCGCACCACCGGCTACCTGCCTGGCCCCAACGACGTCTACGTCTCGCTGTCCCAGGTGCGCCGTTACGGCCTGCGCAAGGGCGACGTGGTCGAGGGCGCGATCCGGCAGCCGCGCGAGGGCGAGCGCCGGGAGAAGTTCAACGCGCTGGTCCGCCTCGACAAGATCAACGGCCTGGATCCCGAGCAGGCCAAGAACCGGCCGGAGTTCTCCAAGCTGGTCCCGCTGTACCCGCAGGACCGGCTGCGGCTGGAGACCGAGCCGACCAACATGACCACGCGGATCATCGACCTGATGTGCCCGATCGGCAAGGGCCAGCGCGGCCTGATCGTGTCGCCGCCCAAGGCCGGCAAGACGATGATCCTGCAGGCGATCGCGAACGCGATCACCAAGAACAGCCCCGAGTGCCACCTCATGGTCGTCCTCGTCGACGAGCGGCCGGAGGAGGTCACCGACATGCAGCGCACGGTCAAGGGTGAGGTCATCCACTCGACCTTCGACCGGCCGGCCGACGACCACACCACGGTCGCCGAGCTCGCGATCGAGCGGGCCAAGCGCCTGGTCGAGATGGGCCACGACGTGGTCGTGCTGCTGGACTCGATCACCAGGCTCGGCCGGGCGTACAACAACTCCGCGCCCGCCAGCGGCCGGATCATGTCCGGCGGCGTCGACTCGATGGCGCTCTACCCGCCGAAGCGGTTCTTCGGCGCGGCCCGCAACATCGAGCACGGCGGCTCGCTCACGATCCTGGCCACGGCCCTGATCGAGACCGGCTCGCGCGCCGACGAGGTGATCTTCGAGGAGTTCAAGGGCACCGGCAACATGGAGCTGCGGCTGCGCCGCGAGCTGGCGGACAAGCGCCTGTTCCCGGCGGTCGACGTGGACGCCTCGAGCACCCGCAAGGAAGAGATCCTGCTCGCGCCGGAAGAGCTCAAGATCATCTGGCAGCTGCGCCGCGTGCTGCACGCGCTGGAGCCGCAGCAGGCGCTTGAGCTCCTCATGGAGCAGATGCGCAAGACGCGAAGCAACGCCGAGTTCCTCCTGCAGGTGCAGAAGACCACCCTCGGATCAGACCGCTAGCAGCCAGGGAATACGTGCTGGCCGTAACCGGTTTGCGCGTCTGGCAAACTAGAAAGCCGCGACTACGCGGTACCGGTTCACGCCACGCCACCCGCTGGCACGCCCGTTGCGGCGAAGGCGACCCGGCGACCGCTTAAGGCAAGGAGCCAACCAGATGAAGCCTGAGATTCACCCGCCCTACCAGGTCACGACCGTGACCTGCGGGTGCGGCAACACGTTCGTGACGCGGTCGACCGCGCCCAACGGCGTGATCCACACCGACGTATGCTCGCAGTGCCACCCGTTCTACACGGGCAAGCAGAAGATCCTGGACACCGGCGGTCGTGTCGCGCGCTTTGAGAAGCGGTTCGGCAAGGGCGCTGTCGTCGGCAAGTCCGGCAAGAAGTAGCCCGGTCAGTAGCGCCCGTGCCGCAATAGGCGCACGGGCGCTACAGCCGTGTCAGGGGCCAGGGGCACGAAGGGACGGGCAGTCCCACGCGGGGGCATGGGGGACGGTAGTCCCCCCGCGGGGGGCATGGGGGGACGCGTAGTCCCCCCATTGGGGGGTCACCGGGGGGGCTAGGCCCCCCGGGGGTAAACAGAGAAGGGTTTTGATTGTGTTCGACAGGCTCGGGGACCTGGCGAGCGAGCGCGCCGAGCTTGAGCGCGCCCTCGCCGATCCCGGCGTGCACGCGGACCCGGAGCAGGCCCGGGCGCTCGCCAAGCGGTACGCGGAGCTGACCCCGATCGTCAACGCGTTCCGCGAGTGGCAGCAGGCCGGCGAGGACGAGGCGACCGCGCTCGAGCTGGCGCCGGAGGACCAGGCGTTCGCGGCGGAGGCCGCTGAACTCGCCGCCCGTCGCGCCGAACTCGAAGACCGGCTGCGCACGCTCCTCGTGCCGAAGGATCCGAACGACGAGCGCGACACCATCCTCGAAGTCAAGGCCGGTGAGGGCGGTGAGGAGTCCGCCTTGTTCGCCGCCGACCTGCTCCGCATGTACCTGCGGTACGCCGAGCGCCACGGCTGGAAGACCGAGGTCATCGACTCCACGCCCACGGGTCTTGGCGGCATCAAGGACGCGACCGTCGCGGTCAAGACAGGCCGCGGCGGGACGGGCGCGTGGTCGCGGCTGAAGTACGAGGGCGGCGTGCACCGGGTGCAGCGAGTGCCGGTCACCGAGTCGCAGGGCCGGATCCACACCTCGGCCGCGGGCGTGCTCGTGCTGCCCGAAGCCGACCCGGTGGACGTGCAGATCAACGACAACGACATCAAGGTCGACGTGTTCCGCTCGTCCGGGCCGGGCGGGCAGTCGGTGAACACCACCGACTCCGCGGTGCGGATCACCCACCTGCCATCCGGCATCGTGGTCTCCTGCCAGAACGAGAAGAGCCAGCTGCAGAACAAGGAGCAGGCGCTGCGGGTGCTGCGCGCCCGGCTGCTCGCCCAGGCCGAGGCCGACGCGGACGCGAAGGCGGCCGCGGAGCGCAAGGCCCAGGTCCGCACCGTCGATCGCTCCGAGCGGATCCGCACCTACAACTTCCCTGAGAACCGGATCTCCGACCACCGGGTCGGTTACAAGGCCTACAACCTGGATCAGGTGATCGACGGGGAGCTCGACGCGGTGATCGACGCGCTCGCCGCCGCGGACCTGGCGGCGAAGCTGGCCGAGCGGGAGCGCAGTGAGCCTGCTGCTCGATGAGATCGCGCTGGCCACCGCCCGGCTCGCGGAGGCGGGCGTGGACTCGCCGCGCGCGGACGCCGAGCTGATCGCGGCCAACATCCACAACGTCGGGCGCGGCGAGCTGCACACGGTGCCTGACTCGGAGTTCGACGCGAGGTTCTGGGTGGATGTGGGACGCCGGGCTGCCCGCGAGCCGTTGCAGCACATCACCGGGCGCGCGTTCTTCCGGTACCTGGAGCTCGATGTCGGGCCTGGCGTCTTCGTGCCCAGGCCGGAGACCGAGGTGATGACCGGGTGGGCGATCGACCGGCTCCGTGAGATGGACGTCGCCGAGCCGGTCGCGGTCGACCTGGGCACCGGGTCAGGCGCGATAGCGCTGTCGATCGCGCAGGAGGTGCCGCGGGCGCGGGTGCACGCGGTCGAGGCGGACCCGCTGGCCCGGAGCTGGGCGGAACGGAACATCACCAGGTACGTCGACTCGTACACCGCCGGGCGCGTGCTGCTGCATGCAGGGGACTTCGTCTCCGGGCAGCCGGCGGGGGAGGCTCCGGCGGGCCCGGGTGAGCTGGCCGCGGTTGCCGGGACCGCCGACCTCGTGGTCTCCAATCCGCCCTACATCCCGCTGGGCTCGGTGGTGCCGCCCGAGGTGGGGGAGTACGACCCGCCGGCCGCGCTGTGGAGCGGCTCGGACGGCCTGGTGGCGATCAGGGCGGTCGAACGGATCGCGCGGTGGTTGCTGCGGCCCGGCGGCCTGGTCGCCGTGGAACACGGCGCGCAGCAGGGCACGGCGGTGTACTGGGTGTTCGCCGAAGAAGCCGGGTGGCGGGACACGCGTGACAACAAGGACCTGGCAGGCCGCGACCGGTTCGTAACGGCGACCTGGCCGGGCCTGTAGAGCATAAGATTCCATGACAGGATGGAACCGATGAGCGCTCGATACGACTGCGCGGACGCGCAGCAGCGGGAAGCCGGAATCGCGGCGGCGGTCACCGCCGTCCAGCACGGCGGGCTGGTAGTGCTGCCCACTGACACGGTCTACGGGATCGGCGGTGACGCGTTCACGGCGTCGTCCGTCACCGCCCTGCTCGCGGCCAAGGGCCGCGGCAGGAACATGCCGCCCCCGGTGCTTGTCGGCAGCGTGCGCGCGGCGGCGGCGCTTACCGAGTCGCTCGGCGCGTTCGGCCAGGACCTCCTCGACGAGTTCTGGCCGGGGCCGCTGACGCTGGTGTTCCGGGCGACCCCGACGCTGAAATGGGACCTGGGCGACACGCTCGGCACGGTCGCGGTCCGCATGCCGCTGCATCCGGTGGCGCTCGACCTGCTCCGCCGGACCGGGCCGATGGCGGTGAGCAGCGCCAACCGGCACGGCTCGGCCGCGGCCACGACGGCCGGCGAGGCCGAGTCCCAGCTCGGCGACGCCGTCTCGGTTTACCTGGACGGCGGGCCATGCACGGACAGCGTGCCGTCGACAATCCTCGATCTGACCGGAACGGTGCCGCGGATGCTCCGGGCCGGGGCGCTCAGCATTGACCGGATCCGCAAGGTCGTCCCGGTCATCGACCTGCCAGGCCCGCCGCCCGAGGCGGACGGAATGAACCCGGCGGAGCCGCATCCGCTGGCCGGCGGGGACGCCGGACCCGGTTCCTGACCCGGCGCCGCCATGCGCGATTACCTGTACGTCCTGATCATCGCCGCGGTGGTGACGTACTTGCTGACGCCGCTGGTGCGGCGGGCCTCGATCGCGATCGGCGCGATGCACGCGCCGCGCGGCCGGGACGTCCACGAGAAGCCGACTCCGCTGCTCGGCGGGGTCGCGATGTACGGCGGCCTGGTCGTCGGCCTGCTCGTCGCGGAAAGGCTCAGCTACCTGAGGCAGGCCTTCCCGTCGTCTCGCACCGTCATCGGGCTGCTGCTCGCCGGCGGGTTGCTCGTGCTCATCGGGGCCCTCGACGACCGCTTCGGCATGGGGGTGATCAGCAGGCTTGCCGCGCAGGTCGCGGCGGGCGGCATCCTGATGTGGAGCGGCGTGTACCTGCCGTGGGTGCCGCTGCCCGGCGGCCAGATCTTCTCCCTTGAGCCCGACCTCAGCGCCACGCTGACGATCCTGATCGTCGTCCTCACGGTCAACGCGGTGAACTTCATCGACGGGCTGGACGGCCTGGCGGCCGGCGTGGTCGCGATCGCCGGGCTGTCCTACCTGGTCTACTCGTACACGCTGAGCAATTCGGTGGGCATCCCGTCGCAGTCGGTGCCCGCGGTCGCGTCCGCCGTGCTCGCCGGCGTCTGCATCGGGTTCCTGCCGCACAACTTCCATCCGGCGCGGGTCTTCATGGGCGACGCAGGCGCGTACCTGCTCGGCCTGCTGCTCGCCTACGGCCCGATCTCGAGCACCGCGTCGCTCGACCCGAACATCCTCATCAACTACTCGCACCTGCAGCCGGTCAACCGGTTCCCGACGGTCCTCCCGCTGCTGCTGCCGGCCGCGATCCTGGTGATCCCGTACGCCGACCTGCTGCTCGCGGTGATCCGCAGGACGCTCGCGGGCAAGTCCGCGTTCGCGGCGGACGGGCAGCACCTGCACCACCGGCTGCTCAACATGGGGCACTCGCACCGGCAGAGCGTGCTGATCATGTACCTGTGGGCGGCGTTGTTCTCCGGCACGGTGGTCGGGCTGTCCCAGGTCAGGATCCGCGTGATCTGGCTGGCCCTTGCCACCGTCGGGGCCATGGTTGTGCTGCTGCTCGCGACAATGCCGCGGCTGCGGCCATGGCGCACCGAAGCGAACGGGAAGCAGCGGGCCGGGGCAGCGCACCGGTCCCGTTCGGTGGGATCTGGGCGCGCCGCCGCATACGGCGCGGCGCCGGCGAACGGCGCGGTGCCCGCGAACGGGGCTGCGGCGAGCGGGGCGGCGGCGAACGGCGCGGTGCCGGCGAACGGCATGGTCCGCCCGGCCGACGCGATGCGGGCGAACGGCCCGGTGCGGGGGGGTGGGGGTGGTCCGCTGCCTGGCGGCCCGGTCCCTGTGGACGGCGAGTCGCCCTACTAACCCACCCGGCCGCCCGCCACGGACCCGGGTTGGCGGCGGGGCCCCCAGCGCCAAAAAGCGGTGACGATCTCGCGGGGAGACCGTCACCGTACGCTGCAGCCCGTCCTCGCGCGGTGCGCGACTGGATACCCGGGCTTAATGTGCTGTAACCTGCGCGACACGGCCGCGTGACCGCCGCATGCCGTGCGAACTAGCGGCTGGCGCGCCTGAATTTGGGGATAGCCACTGCTGAGAGGCACCCGAACTTGGGGAGGGGTCCGTCGCACGCCACCACATGGTCATGTAAAGTCTCCAATCAGGTAAAGCAAGAGTCAAAAAGCTTGTGATACGCTTCACAAGCACCTCCCCTGATGGCAAGCGAGTCGTACGTGATACTTTTCGTGAACCACCCGGACAGCCGGGCCACGGATGTGGTATCGCGGACTCGCGCCGCATCCGGGGAAGCTCCGCTGGGACAGACCCGCAAGAGCAACGATGCCAACCATCCCTCAGGAGCCGATAGATGATGGCGATCTATGGCCGCGTCGTCAGGCGCGCTGCCGCGCTTACCGCTGTGGTCGCCGCCGTGACGGTCGCCGTGTGCGCCGCCCTCGGCGGTGGCAAGGGACTGTTCGGCGCGCTGGTCGGGGTGGCGATCGTCACGGCGTTCTTCGGGATCAGCGTGCTCGTCGTCGGCCGCGCGGCGCGGATCAGCCCGCACGTCATGATGGCCGCGGCCATGATCAGCTACGTAGTCAAGATCATCGGATTCGCGGTCGTGATGATCCTGCTCGGCAGGTCCACCGCGTTCAACGGCCGGATGCTCGGCTTCACCGCGCTCGTCTGCATCCTGGCCTGGGGCGCGGCGGAGGTCGTCACCGCGATAAGGCTCAAGGTCCTGTACGTGGACCCGGACGGGGACCGGTAGGGCGTGAGTGGCGTGACCGTGCGCGACCGGCGGGACAGCAGGCCGGACTCCAGCGTCGAGGCGCAAAGCCGTGCCCTCGGGCTGAACATCGGCTGGACGGTGTTCAGCTACATGCTCAGCGGCATGGCCGCGTACGGGGGCATCGGCTGGCTCATCGGGCGCGCGGTGCACGTGTCGATGCTGTTCCCGATCGGCATGCTGGTCGGGCTCGCGATCTCGGTCGGCTGGATCATCTGGCGGTACGGCAGATCGGGCGCGCAGGCAACGCCGGGCGCGCAGGCAACGTCCGGCACGGCGGCAACGCCGCGCACGTCCGGCACGACGCGGACGACGGGCATGCCGTGAGCGGGGACGCGGACACAGACATGGAGACGGGGATGAGCGCGGCAAGCCGGCGCGCGAGCCACCGGAGGGGAATTCCCCGAGAGGAGACAAGCCGGTGACTGGTGTCGTCGCGGCAGCCGACTGCCACATCTTCAGCGGATGCGGCTTCCCCGCCCCGGGCCTGCAGGACTTCATCTGGACGCCGTTCTTCACGGTCGGCCAGTTCAGCTTCACCAAGCCGATGCTGCTCGCGATCGTCGCGGCACTCGTGGTGATCGTGTTCTTCTGGCTGGCGTTCCGCAAGCCCAAGCTGATCCCGGGGCGGATGCAGAGCCTCGGCGAGATGGCCATCCTGGCCGTGCGGGACCAGATCCTGCGGCCGTCGCTTGGCAGGAAGGGGGACTCCTACCTGCCGTTCCTTGTGTCGCTGTTCTTCTTCATCTACATCATGAACGTGATGGAGCTGATCCCGGTCTTCCAGTTCCCCGTCACGTCCCGGATCGGCTTCGTGTGGCCGATGGTGTTCACCGTCTATTTCGTCTACCTGTACCTGGGCTTCAGGCACCAGGGTGCCTGGGGTTACATCAGGAACATGATCCCGCCGGGCGTGCCGTGGCCGATCTACATCATCCTGGTGCCAGTCGAACTGCTCAGGTTCTTCATCTTCCAGCCGTTCACGCTTGGCGTCCGGCTGTTCGGGAACATGTTCGCCGGCCACCTGCTGCTGACGATCTTCACGCTCGCGACGTGGTACCTGCTGAGCCTGTCCGTCGGCCTGCTGTACGCCGCGGGGTCCTTCGCGCTCGCGATCTTCGTCTTCGTGCTCGAGACCCTGGTCACGCTGCTTCAGGCGTTTATCTTCACCACGCTGACCGCCACGTACATCGCGTCCTCCGTGGAGCCAGCTCACTAGCCCGCCCGAGTTCCCAACCGACCACGAGTTTCCCGTCAAAGGGCCCACCGGGGCCGCAACGTAAAGGAATGAGTAAATGTCAGCAATCGCCGCTACTCTCGCCGCCACACAGACGCTGAGCATCAACATCGGCGCCGTCGGCTACGGTCTGGCCGCGATCGGCCCCGGCATCGGCATCGGCCTGGTGTTCGGCCACGCGATCGAGGCCATGGCCAGGCAGCCGGAGGCCACCGGCCGCATCTCCCTGTACATGTGGATCGGCTTCTCGCTCACCGAGGCGCTCGCCCTGATCGGCCTCGTGGCGCCGTTCATCTTCAAGTACTGACGCGCCGTCAAGGAAGTGAGCGCACGATGACGCACCTCGCCGACGCCGTGGCGTCGTACAACCCGCTGCTCCCCTCGTGGCCCGAGTTCGTCGTCGGCACGATCCTCTTCTTCTTGGTGTTCGGCTTCCTCGCCAAGATCGGACTGCCGCGGATCATGAAGACGCTCGAGGAGCGTCATGACGCGATCGAGGGCGGCATCAACCGGGCCGACGAGGCCCAGGCCGAGGCGGAACGGGTGCTGCAGCAGTACCGCGCGCAGCTCGACGACGCCAGGCACGAGGCCGCGCGGATGCGCGAGGAGGCCAGGGAGCAGGGCGCGCAGATCATCGCCGAGATGCGCGAGCGCGCCGAAGCGGAGGCGCGGCGGATCACCGAGGCGGCGCAGGCCCAGATCGAGGCCGAACGGCAGCAGGCGCTTGCCTCGCTGCGCGCTGAAGTCGGCAGCCTCGCCACCGAGCTGGCCAGCCGCATCGTCGGTGAGTCGCTCGCCGACACGGCGCGGCAGAGCCGGATGGTCGACCGCTTCCTCGCCGATCTTGAGCAGCAGGGCGCCCGCGTGCGAGCGGGGGCCAGGCGGTAATGCGCGGCGCCAGCAGGGCCTCGTACGGCGAGCTCAGGGAGCACCTGGACGCCGCCGTGACGAGCGCCGTCATCGCCGAGCTGACGGGCGACGAGCTGTTCGCCGTCGTCCGGCTGCTCGACGCCGAGCACGGGCTGCGGCGGGCGCTCGCCGACCCCACCAAGCCGTCCCACGAGAAGGACGCGGTGGCGCGGCGGCTGCTGCACGGCAGGGTGTCGGCGGGGACCGAGGACGTGGTCGCGGCGGCCGCGGCGGCCCGCTGGGCGAGCCCGGGCGACATGGCCGACGCGATCGAGCAGCTGGCGATCGAGGCGCTCACGCTGTCCGCGCAGCTCGGCGGTACGCTGGATGACCTAGAGGACGACCTGTTCAGGTTCGGCCGGGTCGTATCCGGTCAGCCTGGCCTGCGGACGGCACTGACCGGGCCCGCGGGCGCGGGCGCCAAGCAGTCCCTGCTGGCGGACCTGCTCGGGGGCAAGGTCAGCTCGCCGTCGCTGAGCCTCATCACGCAGGTGCTGACCCACCCGCGCGGCCGGTCGCCGCAGGCGGCGCTCGACCTTTGCGCGCTCATCGCGGCTCGGCGGCGGGAGCAGCTCATCGCGGTGGTGCACGTCGCCGCCGAGCTCACCGCGGCGCAGCGCAGGAGGCTGGCGGCGACCCTCGCCGCAGCCTACGGCCAGGGAGTACACATCAATGTCGTGCACGATCCGGCGGTCATAGGTGGCATGTCCGTCCAGATCGGGGATGAGCTAATGGACGGGACCGCGGCCAGCCGCCTGGCCGCGGTCCGGCGCAGGCTCGCGGGCTGACTCGGCCGGCATGAGCCGGCCGAGGCATTAACGAACGGAATGGGGAAGATGGCGGAGCTGACAATCCGGCCGGATGAGATCCGCGACGCGCTGGCGCGGTTCGTCGAAGACTACGAGCCAGCGGGTGTCGCGCTTGAAGAGGTCGGCACGGTCGTCGAGTGCGGCGACGGCATCGCCCGGGTCGAGGGGCTGCCCTCGGCCATGGCGAACGAGCTTCTTGAGTTCGAGAACGGGGTCCGCGGCATCGCGCTGAACCTGGACGTGCGCGAGATCGGTGTCGTCATCCTCGGCGAGTTCGCCGGCATCGAGGAGGGGCAGCGGGTGCGCCGTACCGGCGAGGTGCTGTCCGTCCCGGTCGGTGACGCGTTCCTCGGCCGCATGGTCGGCCCGCTCGGCGAGCCGCTTGACGGCCTCGGCGACATCACCGGCACCGTGCTGCGCCCGCTCGAGGTGCAGGCACCGTCGGTGGTGCAGCGGCAGCCGGTTAAGGAGCCGCTGCAGACCGGGATCAAGGCGATCGACGCGATGACCGCGATCGGCCGGGGCCAGCGGCAGCTGATCATCGGCGACCGGCAGACCGGCAAGACCGCGATCGCGATCGACGCGATCATCAACCAGAAGGACAACTGGGAGTCCGGCGACCCGGTCCGCCAGGTGCGCTGCATCTACGTCGCGGTCGGCCAGAAGGGCTCGACGATCGCCGCGGTCAGGCAGTCGCTCCAGGACGCCGGGGCGATGAAGTACACGACGATCGTGGCCGCGCCCGCCGCGGACCCCGCGGGCTACAAGTACATCGCCCCCTACACGGGAAGCGCGATCGGCCAGTACTGGATGTACGCGGGCAAGCACGCGCTGATCGTCTTCGACGACCTGTCCAAGCAGGCGGACGCCTACCGGGCCATCTCCCTGCTGCTGCGCCGCCCGCCCGGCCGCGAGGCCTACCCGGGCGACGTCTTCTACCTGCACTCCCGGCTGCTTGAGCGGTGCGCGAAGCTGTCCGACGAGATGGGCGGCGGCTCGCTGACCGGCCTGCCGATCGTCGAGACCAAGGCCAACGACATCTCGGCTTACATCCCCACGAACGTGATCTCGATCACCGACGGGCAGATCTTCCTGGAGACCGACCTGTTCAACTCAGGTGTCCGCCCCGCCATCAACGTCGGCCAGTCGGTGTCCCGGGTCGGTGGCGCCGCGCAGATCAGGGCGATGAAGAAGGTCGCGGGAACCCTGCGGCTCTCGCTGTCCCAGTACCGTGACCTGGAGGCGTTCGCGGCCTTCGCGTCGGACCTGGATGCCGCTTCCCGGGCGCAGCTCGAGCGCGGCGCGCGGCTCGTCGAGCTGCTCAAGCAGTCGCAGTACGCGCCGTTCCCCGTCGAGGAGGAGGTCGTCTCGATCTGGGCGGGCACCACGGGCCAGCTCGACGACGTCCCCTTGGAGGATGTCCGCCGGTTCGAGTCCGAGTTCCTTGACTACCTGCGCCGCGAGCACGGCGGCGCCCTCGCCGCGATCAGGGAGACCAGGGACCTGTCCGACGACACGGTGACCGCGCTGCAGGACGCGGTCGGCCAGTTCCGCCGGGCCTTCGAGGTGACCGGCGGGCAGCTGCTCACCAGCGACGAGCCCGAGCCCCCGGTGTCCGCCCTCGGCGAGCACGAGCACGGCCAGGAGTCGGTCCCCAGGTACGAGCAGCCAGCCGCGACGACGAGCGAGTAGCGGCCATGGGAGCACAGCTTCGCGCGGTCCGGGCGCGGATCAGGGCGGTCAAGTCGATCGGCAAGATCACCCGCGCCCAGGAGCTGATCGCGTCGTCGCGGATCGTGCGGGCGCAGCAGCGGATGCGCGCCGCCGAGCCGTACGCGCGCGAGCTCACCCAGGCGGTGGAAGCGGTGGTGAGCCGGTCGTCGTCGGTCAGCCACCCGATGATCACCGAGCCGGAGACCTTCTCGCGCGCGGCGATGCTGATCCTCACCAGCGACAGCGGCTTCTGCGGCGCGTACAACGCCAACGTGCTGCGCGAGGCGGCAAGGCTCCGCGAGCGCAACAACGAGAACCGGATCACGACCACCAGCTACGTGGCCGGCCGCAAGGGCATCGCGTGGCACCGCTTCCGCGAGCTGGCCACCGCGAGGGAGTGGAGCGGCTTTTCCGCCCAGCCGGCCTACGCCGACGCCGAGGCGGTGGCCGCGGCGGTGCTCGAGGCATTCGAGACGCCCACGGCCGAGGGCGGCGTCGACGAGATCTACCTCGTCTCGACCGAGTTTGTCTCGATGCTGACCCAGCGCCCGTCGGTCCGGCGGCTGCTGCCGATGGAGATCGAGGACAAGCCCGGCGCGCGGCCGGGCGGGCCGCTGCCCTCGTACGAGTTCGAGCCGTCCACGGACGTGGTGCTTGACGCGCTGCTGCCGCAGTACGTGGCCAGCCGGATCTACTACGCCATGCTGGAGGCGGCGGCCTCCGAGCTGGCGGCGCGGCGGCGCGCGATGAAGGCAGCAACGGACAACGCGAACGACTTGCTAGACCGGCTCACCCGGGAGGCGAACAACGCCAGGCAGGCCGAGATCACCCAGGAAATCAGCGAAATCGTCGGCGGTGCGAACGCGCTCGCTGAGGCGAACGCAGGGAGTGAGTAACAGACCATGACCGCGACCGAAACCAGCCCCGCGGAGAACGGGGCCACCGCAGCCGGAACCGGCCGCGTCGCCCGGGTCATCGGCCCGGTCGTCGACGTGGAGTTTCCGGCGGACCAGATGCCGGAAATCTACTACGCGCTGCACGTGGACGTGACGCTTGGCGACGTCACGCGCACGCTGACCCTCGAGGTCGAGCAGCACATCGGCGACGACACGGTCCGCGCGATCTCGCTGCAGCCGACCGACGGGCTGGTCCGCGGCGCCCCGGTGAGCTCGACCGGCGCCCCCATTGAGGTGCCGGTGGGGGACGTGACCAAGGGGCACGTGTTCAACGCGCTCGGCGAGACGCTGGACGTGCCGACGTCGACCCTGCACGTGACCGAGCGGTGGCCGATCCACCGGCCCGCGCCGCCGCTTGACGAGCTCGAGCCGAAGACGGAGATGTTCGTCACCGGCATCAAGGTTCTCGACCTGCTCACGCCGTACGTGCGCGGCGGCAAGATCGGCCTGTTCGGCGGCGCCGGCGTCGGCAAGACCGTGCTGATCCAGGAGATGATCCGCCGGGTGGCGAAGAACTTCGGCGGCGTCTCCTGCTTCGCAGGCGTGGGCGAGCGGACCCGTGAGGGCAACGACCTGTTCCTTGAGATGACCGAGTCCGGCGTGATCGAGGACACCACACTGGTGTTCGGCCAGATGGACGAGCCGCCGGGCACCCGGCTGCGGGTCGCCCTGTCCGCGCTCACGATGGCCGAGTACTTCCGCGACGTGCAAAAGCAGGACGTGCTGCTGTTCATCGACAACATCTTCCGGTTCACCCAGGCGGGCTCGGAGGTGTCCACGCTGCTCGGCCGGATGCCGTCCGCCGTGGGTTACCAGCCGACCCTGGCCGACGAGATGGGCCAGCTGCAGGAGCGGATCACCTCGACCCGCGGTCACTCGATCACGAGCATGCAGGCGATCTACGTGCCCGCCGACGACATCACCGACCCGGCGCCGCACACGGTCTTCGCGCACCTCGACGCCACCACGGTGCTGTCCAGGGCGATCACGGAGAAGGGGATCTACCCGGCGGTGGACCCGCTGGACTCCACCTCGCGGATCCTCGATCCCAGGTACATCGGGCAGGAGCACTACGACGTCGCCCGCACCGTCCAGGAGATCCTGCAGCGGTACAAGGAGCTGCAGGACATCATCGCGATCCTGGGCATCGACGAGCTGTCGCCGGAAGACCAGATCATCGTGCAGCGCGCGCGGCGCATCGAGCGGTTCCTGTCCCAGCCGATGTACGTCGCCGAGCAGTTCACCGGCCAGGCCGGCGCCTTCGTGCCGATCGAGGAGACGATCTCCTCGTTCAACGCGATCGCGGAAGGCAAGTACGACACCGTGCCCGAGCAGGCGTTCTTCATGTGCGGCGGCATCGAGGACCTGGAGAAGAAGGCCAAGGAGCTGGAGCGCCCGTGACGCTGCACGTGGAGCTGCTGATGCCGGACCGCAAGCTGTGGTCCGGCGAGGCCGGCCTGGTCATCGCGAAGACCCTGGACGGCGACATCGGCGTCCAGACCGGGCACTCCCCCGTGTTCGGCATCCTCTCCCCGGGCAGCCTGGTGCGCATCCGCGAGGTGCCAGGGGACGACAACCCGGGCGACGTGGTGCGGGCCGCGGTGCGGGACGGGTTCCTGTCCGTGACGGACAACCGGGTGTCGATCCTCGCCTCCGTGGGCCAGCTCGCCGGCGACGTGGACGTCACCGCCGCGCGCGCCGATCTCGACGCGGCGACGGCGGAGGCCGGCTCGCAGGCCGCCGCCGATGAGTCGACCGAGGTCAGGTACGCGCGGGCCCGGCTGCGGGCCGTCGGCGAACAGGCCTGACGCGGAGCGGGGGTGGGCGGGGCGCTGGCACTCGACGCACTCTGGCTGTTCGCCGTCTTCCTCGTGCTCATCCTGCTCGCGGCCAGCGCCCTGGCGGTCCGGCGGTACCTGCTCGAGCGGGGCGGCGGGACCGTCGAGTGCGGCCTGCGCCACCCGGCGGGGCGGGGCGCCTGGCGCCTCGGTGTCGCGTCCTACCAGGGCGACGAACTGTGCTGGTATGGCGCCCTCGGCGTGCTGCTCCGCCCCGAGCGGGTCTTTCACCGCCGCCAGCTCACGGTGCTCTCCCGCCGTCCGTCGCTGGCGTCCGAGGCGACCGTGCTCGGCCCGGAGCACACCGTCGTCGAGGTCTGCACCCGGCCGCCCGGCGACTACGCCGACCGGCGCGCCCGCCGGAAGGAAACGCCCGGCGACCACGTGGAGCTCGCGATGACCGAGCAGGCGCTGAC
>NZ_JASIAL010000315.1:0-2893 GCF_030042015.1 Trebonia sp.
GTCAGCCGCGCGCCGTTCAGCGAGCCGCTGGTCCAGGTGCTGCTGTTCGGCGGGCTGTGCATGGTGACCGACTCGCTGGTGCTGACCCGGCAGCGGAACGGCTACCCGGCCGCGCTGACGCTCGCCGGGCTTGGCGGGTTCGCGCTCGGCCTGACCGTGCTGGCCAGCATCGGCTCGCTGAGCACGCTGCTGCCGGCGTTCCCGGTGCTCGCGATCATGTTCGTGACCCGGCGGCCGCAGGCGGGGCCGCTCGGCGTGGGGCTTTTCCTCGGCGTGGCGTGCGGGCTTTACGCGGGGCTGGACCTCGCGCGGCCGTACCTGTCGTCGCTGTCGACGGAGCTGCACCTGTTCGGGCTGTGCGCGGCCGGGTTCGGCCTGGTGACCGCGCTGACCGCGCCGCTGGCCTTCCCCGGCGTGCGCGCCTGGCTGCACCGGGTGGCCGCGGCGCGGGCAGAGGTCCCCGGCCTGCAGGGCGAGACGTGGGCGCTGCCGTCGCTCGGCGCGTGCCTGCAGGGAGTGGCCTTCGCGGCGCCCGTCGTGCTGCTGATCGGGTTCGCGATCCGGCCGTACTTCCAGACCGTGCGCGGGCAGACCGACCCGGCCGTGATCAGCTACGTGGCCGGCCTGCAGCGGCTGGCGCACCTGCCGGTGGACGGCCGGCGCCAGTACTACGAGTCGAGCCTGGACTGGGTGCTGTGGTACCTCGGCATTCCCGCGGTGCTGCTGGCGGTCGCGGGCGCCTCGCTGATCGGGCGGCGGATGGTGCGCGCCGCGCTGGCATGGCGTGAATCGCTGCTCGCCGCGCGCGTGTGGGGGCTGCCCTTCCTGGTGATCGGCTGGTCGGTGGTGACCGTGCTGTGGGACCCGGCCGTGCTGCCCACGCAGCCGTGGGCCAGTCACCGGCTGGTGCCTGTCGTGCTGCCCGGGCTGATCCTGCTCGGGCTGTGGATGTCCCACCGGCTGAAGGCACGCGCGGCCGAACTCGGGGCGCGGCGGCTGACCGCCGCCGGCGTGGGGGCGTGCTGCGTGCTCGCGATGGCGATCCCCGCGTTCGTGACCT
This sequence comes from Trebonia sp., assembly GCF_030042015.1. Classification (GTDB taxonomy): domain Bacteria; phylum Actinomycetota; class Actinomycetes; order Streptosporangiales; family Streptosporangiaceae; genus Trebonia. The sequence continues at coordinate 1,061 of NZ_JASIAL010000315.1, forward strand.
CGATGAACCCCGGGCTCGCGGCCGAGCCCGCGGTCTCGGCGCGCTCGTCGGGGCTGTCGAAGTTCATCAGCCGGGTGGAGTTCCGCGGCGTCGGCGCCGCCGCGACGTACGGCGGCTCGCTCGCCGCGGTGTCGCGGCTGTGTTCGGCCATCGGCCAGGACGCGAGCGTGGTGTTCACCGACGCCGCCACGGCGGACTCCTTCAGCCAGGTCGTGCGGGGCATGTGCGGCCAGCCCGCCGCGTCGGTCGCCGGCGCGTCCACCCTGGCGATCGAGCAGGTGGTGACCTCGATCGAGCAGACCGGCCGCCATCCGGTCCTGCTGGGGGCGTCGCGGTCGGGGGTGTCGCTGTTCGGGGTCGTGCCGCGGGAGGTGCTCTCGCTGCGGACGTCGACGGACGCGGCCGTGCTGACCGGGCCGCCGGCCGGGACCTGGACGGCCCAGTACACGGTATGGATGGCCTCCCCGCTCGGTCCCGAGTCGGCCAGCACCGGACTCTGACCGCCGGCGCTGGTGACCCGGGTGGCTCCAGTGACCCGGGTGGCTCCAGCGCGGCTCTGGTGACCCGGGCGGCTCTGGGCCGTTGGCGTATCTGCCCCGAATAGATTGGGCCACATACGCCAACGCCCCCAAAACGCCTGGGCCCGCGGGCGCGCGAGAGCGCTGGGCGGGGTCCCTCGCCGGGTGGCCGATTTGCCTTGGCTGGCGGGAGTTCATAAAGTGGAGTGGTCGACGCGGGGTGGAGCAGTTCGGTAGCTCGCTGGGCTCATAACCCAGAGGTCGCAGGTTCAAATCCTGCCCCCGCTACCAAGGTCAGCGGCCGGTTCCCGACAGGAAACCGGCCGCTTGCTCGCTGTCCGAGCCCAGCGACATCTGGTCGCCGTCGTCACAACCTGTTCGCCGTCGTCACTGTTGCGACAAGAGACGGCAGAGACAGTGCCTGCGCGTTGGAGCGCCGGTTAGCTGGCGTGCAGGACGAAGAACAGGAAGTTCGGGTTGGTCGTGAGGGCCGGGAACTGGTCGGGAAACAGCTCGCGAGCGGCTGGCACTGGTTGCGGTTCGCTGATGACGGAGATCCGGAAGCCCGCCGCGGTGAAGGCATCGGTCATCGCGTGCAGCGGCCGGTGCCAGAAGCGCATCTGGGCAGTCTGGCCACCCATGGTCCAAGGCACGGTCCAGCTGTGCGTCGCGAAGTAGTCGGCCTTGCGCCCGGCGGGGTATAGCCGGGGGATATAGATGGATGAGGGATGATTGACGGAAACGATCAGCCGGCCGCCGGGCGTCAGAACGCGCCGCAACTCGGCTAGCGGTCCCGTCCAGTCTTCGAGGTAGTGCAGGACCAGGGACGCGATGACATCGTCGAATGCGTTGCCGGGAAAGGGCAGCGGGCCCTTCAGGTCGGCCTGCTGCAGGCGCGCGTCGTCGCCTAGCCGCCGCCGCGCCAACTCCAGCATCCCTGCACTGACATCTACCCCGGTCACAATGGCGCCCCGGTCGCGCAGCACCGAGGACAGGGGGCCGGACCCGCAGCCAGCGTCGAGGATCCGGCGACCGGCCACGTCCCCAGCCAGCGCCAGAATCGCCGGTCGCTCATAGTAGGCGTTTGCGAGGCTGGTCTCGTTTTCGGCCGCGTACGCCTCAGCGATGAGGTCATAGTCGTTGACTCGGGACGGACCTGAAGGCAGCACGCCATCTTCCGGGACGGTAGACATGCGGCCCATGCTGGCATACTCCGTTACCGACCGCGACGGGACGACCAAGCGGGCGGGGCGGGCGCGGCTGCGCAACCAGAAGCGGCGTGTTCGCGCCGGTTACCGGCCCGTTCTGCTAACGG
>NZ_JASIAL010000316.1:0-14471 GCF_030042015.1 Trebonia sp.
GCCGGATCGGACGCGGCCGGGTCGGACGGCGGGAAGGGCGGGGCAAGGGGCGGGAACGCCTGCTGATAACCCGGGATGACCGGGTAGTCGGGCAGCGCGTTGGGGTCTGGGAGCTGTTCCATCACGGGCAGGTCAGGCGGCGGGTCGTCGTCCGGCGGGAACTCGCGGGGGAGCAGCCGCGGAAAGACGGCAATCCCCTGCGGATGCGCGGAAGAGAACGGGTTCGGCCCCGAGGTCAGGTAGTCGCGCTGGCCGTCGTCGGGACCGTCAGCGACCGCGCCGGACGCACGCTCCGAGGGCTTACTCGCGGTGGTGGGCTCGTCATGCTCGTTCGGTGTCACGGGTCGTCCCCATCCTCACCAGTACCGGGAACGCGGCGGGGGTTCGCACCTACTACCGAGCCTAAGCCACCTACCTGCTCTTGCCATACTTTTCGCGACAGACAATGAGCTCATCGCACAGATCACCCCGACCCGGTGATCAAATTGACAAGACGCGAGTGAAAAGGTGTTCCCCATGGGCAGGAAGACATGCATGCGGTCGTGATCACCGAGCCCGGCGGCCCGGACGTGCTCCGCTGGACCGAGGTTGAAGACCCCGTGCCGGGGCCGGGCGAGGTGCTCGTCGACGTCGCCGCAAGCGGCGTCAACCGCGCCGACCTGATGCAGCGACAGGGGTTCTACCCGCCGCCGCAGGGAGCTCCCCCCTACCCCGGGCTCGAATGCGCGGGCACGATCGCCGCGACCGGACCAGGGGTAGCCGGATGGAAGCCGGGCGAGGAGGTGTGCGCGCTGCTCGCCGGCGGCGGCTACGCCGAGAAAGTGGCCGTTCCGCAGGGCCAGCTGCTGCCCGCCCCGGCATCGGTCGGGCTCATCGAGGCCGCCGCGTTCCCCGAGACGGCGTGCACGGTGTACTCGAACGTCTTCCTGGCGGCCCGGCTGGCCCCCGGCGAGACGCTGCTCGTGCACGGCGGGGCGAGCGGGATCGGCACGATGGCTATCCAGCTGGCCAGACAAGCCGGGGCAACCGTGGCGGTCACCGCCGGCTCGGAGGAGAAGCTGGCGGCCTGCCGCGAGCTTGGCGCGGACATCGCGATCAACTACCGGGCGGACGACTTCGTGCTGCGGCTGCGCGAGGCGACCGACGGGCGCGGCGCGGACGTGATCCTGGACATCATCGGCGCCGCCTACCTGGACCGCAACGTGGACGCTCTTGCCGCCGACGGGCGGATCGTCACCATCGGCATGCAGGGCGGCCGGCGGGCGGAACTTGACCTGGGCAAGCTGATGGCCAAGCGCGGCACGATCATGGCAACCACCCTGCGGGCGCGGCCGCCTGAGCAGAAGGCCGCCATCGTCGCGGCCGTCCGCGAGCACGTCTGGCCGCTCATCGACGCGGGGAAGGTCCGGCCGGTCATCTACCGCGAGCTGCCGATGACGCAGGCGCCGGAGGCGCACCGGATCATGGCCGCGAGCACCCACACGGGCAAGATCCTCCTGCGTGCCCGATAGTCCCCCGCACCCGGTAACGTGAGGCAAATGAGCGAGCAATACAGCCCACAAGAAGAGGGCAGGCCACAGGTCGTCCTGGTCGGACCGGACGCACTGGCCATCGGGGGCGGCCCTGAAGGCCAGGACGCCGACGAGACCGAGCGGCCGGTTACCGAGATGGTGGAGCAGCCCGCAAAGGTCATGCGCATCGGCAGCATGATCAGGCAGCTCCTTGAGGAGGTCAGGGCAGCTCCGCTGGACGAGAAGAGCAGGGCGCGGCTGAAGCAGATCCACAAGAGCTCCATCAAGGAGCTTGAAGACGGTCTCGCCCCTGAACTCGTCGACGAGCTTGAGCGGCTCTCGCTCCCGTTCGACGACGACGAAACGCCCAGCGAGGCCGAACTCCGCGTCGCGCAGGCGCAGCTAGTCGGCTGGCTTGAAGGGCTCTTCCACGGCATCCAGACCACGCTGTTCGCGCAGCAAATGGCGGCGCGAGCGCAGCTCGAGCAGATGCGCCGGGCGCTCCCGCCCGGGCTGATGCCCCCAGCCGAGCAGGAGCAGCAGGCGCACCGCGGCTCAGGCCCCTACCTCTGAGGCCGCGGCACTAGGGACGGCCGAAGCGGAGCCGACCCAGCCACGCGGCGGCTTCCGCGAACTCGGGGTCGGACGTGCCCGGGCGGACCTGCGTCCGCCCGCCGTCGCTGCGCGGGAAGCTGCCGAGGAACCGCACCTCGGCGCAGACCCGGCGCACGCCCATCATCGCCTCGCCGACCCGCGCGTCGTCGATGTGCCCCTCGCAGTCGATGAAGAAGAAGTAGCTGCCGAGCCCGTCTCCGGTGGGGCGGGACTGGATCGTTGACAGGTTGACGCCCCGCACCGCGAACTCGGTGAGGATCTCCATCAGCGCGCCCGGGTGATCGTCGGCGAGGAACGCGGCAAGCGATGTCCGGTCGGCGCCGGTCGGCGCCGGGATCTCTCCCCGCGGGCCCACCACGACGAACCGGGTCACCGCGTTGGACCGGTCGTTCACGTCGGCCGCGAGCACGGCAAGGCCGTACCTGGGCGCGGCGAAGGCGCCGGCCAGGGCCGCGTCCAGATGTTCCGCGGCCACCTGCCTGGCGGCCTCGGCGTTGGAAGCCAGCGGCACCCACTCGCATTCCGGCAGGTTGGCGGCCAGCCAGCGACGGCACTGCGCCTGCGCCTGCGGGTGCCCGCCGACGGTCTTGACGTCAGGAAGCGCCGTCCCCGGCCTGGCGAGCAGCGCGAACTCGATCGGCAGCCGCGTCTCGGCCCGGATGAGCAAGCCGTCCGCGCCGGTGAGGTCATCGACGGTCGCGGTCACGATGCCCTCGACGGAGCTCTCGATCGGGACCACGGCTCGTTCCGCTTCCCCGGTCCGCACGGCCGTCAGGACCGCTCCGATCGAGGGATACGGCACCGGCTGCACATCCGTGCGCTGCTGGCCAGCAGGGCCGACAGGGCCAGCCAGGCTCAGCACGGCGGCCTCGGTAAACGTGCCCTCCGGCCCAAGGTAGGCATAGCGCATAGCCCCATCATGCCGTAGCCCGGGCGTGCTTTGGGCCGTGGTCACCCCGGTCCGACGGCGCCGGCCACTCGGCCACCATGCCCGCCCCCTGCCGCGCCGTGCGCACCGCGTGCGCCTCCTCGGGTGACAGTTCCTGCGCGCCCTCGCCCGCCACCACCGGCTTGATGTAGGTCCGGGAGTCCGCGCGCCCGTTGATCGAGCTGAGCACTATCCCGTCCCCCACCGCGTTGAGCAAGGCCACGGAGAACGACAGGTGGCCGGACATCTCGTGCAGCGCGTCGTACCTGACGAGCGCGACATCGCGCAGCGCCCGCGGGTCGACGGTGCCGCGCGACCCGACCGCGCCCTGGATCATGTCTCTGCACTCACGCACGGCACGGGCGGCGCGCCGGCTCGCGACCAGGGCGAGGATGACGCCGATCACGCCGCACAGCGCTCCTACAGCGGCAGCGAACGCGATGGCTTTCACGTTCAGCACTATACCGGTCACGGCTGGCCGGCCCCGGTGAGGCCGGCCGGGCGCGCAGGCCGCGCAGGCCGCGCGGGCCGCTCGCGCCGCAGCGTGACGATCACCAGCAGCACCGCCACCGCCGCGAGTACCGCCGGGGTCAGCGCCGACCTGACGACGGGCTCCATCCAGCGCAGCCCGGCGGGGATCGTGATGCCGGCGGAGCGGGCCGGCAGGTACCCGAACCCGAGCGCGGCCGTACTCGCGAGCAGCAGCCAGTCAAGGCCGGACGCCGGCAGCAGCGGCAGCAGCGCCCAGCCGAGCGCGAAATACCACGGCAGCACGTACGGCCAGGCCACCAGCCACGCGAGCACCAGCGCGAACGGCGCCCACCCGACAGCCGCGCCGTCCGCCGCGCGCCGCGGCAGCCGGTGCAGCAGCCACGCCGCAAGGCAGACCATGAGCAGCACCGCGAGCACGCGCACCACGTCGTCCGCGGCCGACTCGGAAGAGGTGAGAACCCGCAGCACTGTTCGCACCGCCCGCCACGGCGAACCCACAGAAACCATGCCGCTCGCCCGGAACGTCTGCGCGATCCCCGCCCGCCCGATCAGCGCGAGGTCCGCGGCCGCGACGGCGGCAAACCCCGCGGCGAGGCCCGCCAGCACCGCGCGCGACGGGCGCGCCAGCCATTTGTTAGGGATTCGCGCTGTTATAGCAACTGAATCCGCGAACAAACCGGGGGGCCCGGGGGGCCGGGGCGGCCGGGGCGGCCGGGGAGGGCGGACAGCGCGCGGAAGGCGAGCGGTAGCGATCGCCAGGCCCACCGCCACCAGCAGCACCGTGGGCTTCACCGCGAAGCCAAGTCCGAGGACCGCGCCCGCGGCCAGAGCACGCAGGGCTGGCCGGGAACTGGGGCGTCCGTTCGGGATAAGGGGGGCGAGCACCGCGATCCCGCCGATGCTGAGTGCGGCGGCCAGCCCGTCCACATGGCTTCCCGCCACGAGAACCTGCAGCAGCAGCGGATTGCACGTCCACAGCACCGCCGCCCGCAGCCGTGCCGCCGGCCCGCGGCGCGCGCCAAGCCGGTCGAGCAGCACCCCGGCGGTGACGAACGCCGCCGCGTTCACCAGGTCGAGGACGAACACGGTCAGCCGGGCAGACGCGCCGCCGATCAGCGACGCGAGCCCGAACACCCCCGTGGCGAGCGCCCCGTACACCGACGGGGTGCCCGCCCAGTCCTGCACCGCGCGCGCGACGGGATCGCCGAGCCGCGCCAGCGCCTGGGGCGCCATCAGGTACGGGTTATGGCCGGTGACAAGCTCCCGGCCGTAGGCGGCGTAGGAAATAAAATCCGATGATCCGAACGGTCCCGTGGTTCCCGCCACGACCGCCGCGAGCGCGCCCGCGAGCAGCACGTACCCCGGGCGGACTGTCCATCCCATGCGCATCGCGCGCAGCGTGAGCGCCAGGCCCAGGGTGCCCGCGGCAAGGCCGGCGGCGGCCAGGCCGACCGCGAGGTACGGGCTGGGGCGGACCGCCAGCATCCAGGGCAGCTGCGCCGGGCGGCCGGGCAGCGGCGGCTCCATCAGCGACGGGCCCGCGGCCCCGACGGCGATCGTGGCGGCGATGCTGATGCCGGTCGCGCCGAGCCCGGCCCGGCCGAGCCTGCCTGGTGTCACAGGCGGGTGGCGAGCGCCCGGGCCACGTCGGCGAACTGGCGCGCGCGGTGCAGTTGCGCCCGCAGGTCGGTGCCGGTCGCCCGGTGCGCCATCGGCACCTCGACCTCGGCGATGCGGAAGCCCTTGCGCTTGAGGTCGATGCTCATCGCGGTCTCGACGCCGAACCCGCGGGCCAGCGGGCGCGCGGCGTCATAGGCCGCCCTGGACAGGCACCGCTGCCCGTTCAGCGGCTGGGCCGGCGTCCAGCCGGTCGCGCGGCGGATGCCCGCGCCGGACAGCCGCACCACCAAGCCGTGGCCGCCCAGCTTGACCCTGTCGGCGAACACCGCGATCGTCATGTCGGCCTCGCCCGCAAGCACGGGCGTGATCAGCGCCCCGGCCGCGGCGGCGGTCGCGCCCAGGTCGGCGTCGAGGAACAGCAGGGGCCGCGGCGACGCCCGCGGCTCGCGCTGGTCGAGCAGGCGGACGGCTTCTGCGCCGATGTCCATGGCGGCCGCCTTGCCGCGGTTGCGGGCATGCCGCAGCACCGAAGCGCCTGCCTCGCGCGCGGCGCGCCCGGTGCCATCCCGCGAGCCGTCGTCCACGACCACGACCACGTCGACGGCGGCCAGCGTCGCGGCAGCGGCGACCGTCGCGCCCACGCGATCGGCCTCGTCGTACGCCGGGATGACGACAGCGACCTGTGTCATGGGGAGAATAGTAGCGGCGCCGGCCCCCTGGCCCCGGTTACGTGCCGGGGAGCACCGCCGGGTCCTGGCCGATCGTGAACACGGAGTCGAGCCCCGTCACCTGGAGGATCTTCCTGACCGCCAGGCGCGGCGCGGCGAGCTCGAGCTCACCGCCACGCTCACGTGCCTGGCGCAGGCACGTGAGCAAGACGTTCATGCCGGTGGAGTCGCAGAACTCCACCCCGGACATGTCGACGATGACCCTGGATCCGGGTGCGGAGCTGGCGATGACTGCGGCAAGCTCGCTGTGCAGCCGCGGAGCGGTATAGAGGTCGATTTCTCCCGACGCGGTCACGATCGCGTGATCTCCGTGAGACCGACTTGAGACCTTGAGCTCCACGGCTGGAACCCTACCGCCACTTGCAGCCAGAACGCTAGCCGTCGCGGCGCGGGAAATCTCGTGGTCAGGCGCGCTCGCGCTCGTCCGGCATGCTCGCCGGGTCCCGGCCGAGCGGGCAGCAGATGGCGCGCGGGCCGCCCCGGCAGCCGGCCAGCTCGCCGCCGGGAACCCGGATCACCTCGATGCCCGCCGCCTCAAGGCGCGCGTTGGTCAGCGTGTTGCGCTCGTAGGAGACCACCGTGCCGGGGCCGAGCGCGAGCAGGTTCCCCGCGTCGTCCCACTGGCTCCCCGGACCGTCCGGGCACCCGGGCCGGCCCGGACGCAGGCCGGTCTCGATGACCCGCAGCCGGCCAATTCCCATCGCCTGCGCGGCGGCCCCGAGGAACGGCTGGGGATGCGACAGCCGAAGCCCGTCGCCGTGCGGGGTGATCGTCCGGGCGACCAGCGAGTACGCCACCGCGGGCCGCATCACCACGGTGTCCGGGCCGGCGAGCGTGCACAGTGTGTCCAGGCAGTCGGTGCCGCCTGGGTCCATGAGCACGACGAGCACGGTGTGCGCGAACCCGCTGTCGAACACCTGCCGCGCGAGTCGCTCCATGCCCGCCGGCGAGGTCTGCGCGCCGGTCCCGATCGTCACCACCCCGGGCGCGAGCAGCAGCACGTCACCGCCGGCCAGCAGCTCGTGGCCCGGCTCGTACAGCCGCTTGGTGCCCGCGAACATCGGGTGGTGGGCGAAGACGATCGCGGCGAGTTCGGCCTCGGCGCGCCTGCCCTGCGGGCTTGTCACCGCCACGCTGTCCCCGATCCACACGCTTGAGTCGCGGGCGAACACGAGGTTGGGCAGCGGGCACAGCACGAAGTCCCAGGCGTCGAGCAGCCCGAAGACCGGGCCGCGCCCGCCGGGGAACTCATCGCGTGCCAGCCCCCTGATGAGCACCTGGGCGAGCTCCTCAGGGCCGAGGCCTTCGAGGAAGGTCCTGAGCTGGCCGCGCAGCTCGTCACCCAGCCGGGGGTCGTTGAGCGCTGAGTCGACCGCCTGCTGCCTGGCCGCCGCGTACTCGAGCGCGTCCTGCAGCAACTCGGTCAGGTACAGGACGGCCACGCCTTGCGCCCGCAGCGCGTCGGCGAACGCGTCGTGTTCCTGCTGCGCGCGTTCGGCCCATGGCAGGGCAGCGAACAGCATCCCGCAACTGTGCTGCGGCGTTATCCTTCGCAGTTCCGCTCCAGGCCGATGCACCAGCACCGTGCGCAGGCGTCCGGTCTCACTGTCCACCCCGTAGAACTCGGACACGAATCCCCCCGGAAACATGTCTTCTCCCGCGATTGCCGCACGTGCCGAATTACGCGGACTTCACCGCGCGGCATCCCCCGCGAGAAGTTATCACCACTTCCAGACAGGATTACGCGTCCCGCGACCATGCAATTACCAAACTCGCCGGGCTGCCGTATCGGACAGGCACTTCCGCCCACACGGTCGTCTCGCCAGGATCGGCGGCGCCCGGGCAGCCGTCGCGGAAGCCGTCGGCGGAGCCGTCGTGCCCGCTGCCGGGCTCGCCGGCCGGGCCGACGTCCTCGTCACGGTCGCTGTCCCAGTGGCCGTCGCCAGCGCAAACCCCCCAGCGCAGCGACAGCCGGGCAACGATCCCCAGGCCGCGGCCGCCGAGCGACCAGCTGGACGGCTCGTTCACCGCGGGCACCGTAGGGCCGCCGCCGTCGCTTACCGCAACCTCAACGCTGTCCTGGCGCAGCGTCCACGAGACCTTCACAGTTCGACCCGGAAGCGGTCTAGCGTGCACCAGGGCATTGCTGATAAGTTCACTAATCACTAGCCCGGCGTCACAGGCCGTTCCCTCGTAAACGCCTGCTTCGGTGAGGTCACCGATCAGGCGACGGCGGGCTACGCCGACGCTAGAGGCTGTAAACGGGAGCAGTAGCGCGCTCGTAGCCACCTCCATAGACACTCCGCCCCGTCCGTGGAACTGAACGAACCCGGTTACGAGCGGAATGCCCCGTGCGAACGCGGTGAAACCGTGTTCGCCGTATTTCGCGGGCGTTAGCCGACAACATGTCCATGCCGTCGTGGCGCAACTGGCGCGCCGACAAGGTAACGTCAGGTCGTGGCCTTCGCTTATTCCGACCATGTTCCTGGGTGGCACCGTGGCTGACCCGACCGTTGTGGTTGACAACCTGCACGTGGTGTACCGCGTGTACGGGGCCGGCGGGAACAAGGGCACCGCCGCCACCGCGCTGATGCGCGTGGTCAAGCGGCAGCGTCGCGCGTCCATCCGCGAGGTGGAGGCGATCCGCGGCATCTCCTTCGTCGTCAACCACGGCGACGTGATGGGCATCATCGGCAGGAACGGGTCGGGGAAGTCCACGCTGCTGCGGGCGATCGCCGGGCTGCTCCCCGCCGAGCACGGCGCCGTCTACACGACCGGCCAGGCGGCGCTGCTTGGCGTCAACGCCGCGCTGCTCGACGACCTCACCGGCGAGCGGAACGTGGTGCTCGGCTGCCTCGCGATGGGCATGCCTCCGCAGGAGGTCAAGGCCCGTTACCAGCAGATAGTGGATTTCTCCGGCGTCGGCCGGTTCATCGACCTGCCGATGCGCGCCTACTCCACCGGCATGGCACAGCGCCTGCGGTTCGCGATCGCCTCGGCCAAGAGCCACGAGATCCTCATGATCGACGAGGCGCTGGCCACCGGTGACGCCGCCTTCCGCACCAAGAGCCACGACCGGATCAAGGAACTGCGCAACGAAGCCGGCACCGTGTTCCTCGTCGCGCACAATCTCGGTGAGATCGAGCAGAGCTGCAACCGGGTGATCTGGATGGAGGCCGGGCAGATCCTGCGCGACAGCGACGACGTGCCCAGCGTCGTCGACGAGTACCTGGTCGCGACCGGCGGCGAGCCCCGCGACCGGGAGCAGGCCCGCCTGTAACCACCCGGGGCCGGCCACCGGAGGGCTAGCTGTCTGGCCAGCTGGGGTTAGATGTCCGCCTGTCTGGCTAGCTGGGGCTAGATGTCGGCGCGGCGCAGGCTGAGCCGCATGACCGTGCCGCCATCGGGGCGCGACTGGGCCACCACGGTCCCGTTCTGCGCGACGGCGAGCCGCCGCACGATGTAAAGGCCGATGCCGACCCCGCCGAACCGGCGCCGGTCGCCGGTCTCGCCCTGGACGAACCGCTCGAAGATCCGCTCGTGGTCCCCAGGCGCGATGCCGATCCCCTCGTCTTCCACGTCCACTTCGATCATCGGCCCCGTCACCCGCGCCCGCACGGTCACCAGCCCGCCGGACGGCGAGTACTTGAACGCGTTCTCGAGCAGCTGCCCGACGATGATGTCGGTCGCCATCGCGTCGCCGTGCGCGAGCGGCAGGTCCGCCGGGATCTCCGCGACGACCTCGTGCCGCTCCGACAGCGGCCCGAACGAGGTGACCGTCGTCCGCAGCAACCCGGCCAGGTCGAACGGGCCGTTGTTGACGGGCAGCTGGTCCGCGCCGGCCCGGGCGCCGAGCAGCAGCTGCTCGACCAGCCGCCCCAGTGAGCCCGCCCGCTCGGCGATCGTCCGCACCGCGGCCCTGCGGTCGGCGTCGGAGAGCTGGTCCCACCGGCTGGCCAGCGTGGACGCGAACCCCTGCACGACGGTGATCGGGGTGCGCAGCTCGTGGCTGGTGGTGGCCAGGAACAGGTCCTTGGCCTCCTCGAGCTCCTTGGCGGCGGTGACGTCGCGGAAGTCGACGACCCGCTCGCCCCCGTCGCCGAACGCGGTGCACAGCACGTCCAGCCAGCGCCCGCTGTCCAGCCTGTGGGTGCGCCGCTCGCCAGGCTCGGGCAGCGGGAACGGCGGCGGCGCTCCCATGACCTCGCTCGCCGGCATGCCCGTCATCCGGTGCGCGGCCGGGTTCCACTGCTTGACCAGGCCGTCCTCGTCGAGCACGGCGATGCCGTCGGCGCTGCCGTCGATGACCGCGCGCTCGTGCGCCCGCTGCCGCACCACCTCTTCGAACGCCATCGCGTTGGTCAGCGCCACGCCGGCGTGCCCGGCGAGCAGCTCGAGCAGCTCGAGCTCGACGTGGCTGAGGGTACGCCGGCTGTACAGGGCGTACAGCGCGCCATAGGGACGCCCGCCGACGTGCGAGAGGCTGAGCGCGATCGTGTGCAGGCCGCGCAGCGCCGACCAGATCAGGTCGTCGAACTCGCCGGACTCGCCGGTCGCCATCATGACCGTCTTGCCGGACCGGAGCAGCTCACCGACCAGGCTGCTCGACAGCGACGCCACGCGGCCGCGCAGCCGGGCGGGCAGCCCGGCGGTGGAGACCAGCCGGAGCCGGTCGTCCTCGATGAGCACGAACCCGCCGGCGTCGGCGCCGGTCAGCTCGCGCAGGCTGGCCGCGATCCGGTCGAGAACCGATTCCAGGTCGCGCTGCGCGTTCATGTCGGCGACCACGTCGCCGAGGCGGCGCACCACCCGCGCGCGCTCGGCCATGTAGTGCCTGGCAACGTCGTCCTCGCCGGTCTGGTGGCAGATGCTGACCCAGCCGGTCACCTCGCCGTGGCTGTCGGTCAGCGCGCTGGTGTCGATGCGCACGTCGAGTACCGAGCCGTCCTTGCGGATGCGCCTGGTGGCGAAGGAGATCTGCCCGCCGCCGCGGACCCGCTCGAGCACGGCGTTGTGTTCGGCGCTGAGCTCCGCGGGGACGATCGGCGGCTCGAGGCCAAGCACCTCATCGGCGGCCCACCCGAACATGCGCTCGGCCGCGGGGTTCCACAGCAGCACGGTCCGGTCCGTCCCGAAGGCGACGATCGCGTCGGCGGCACTGCCGATGACGGCGCGCGCGGTCGCGTCGACCGGATCGCCGCGGCCGGCGAACCCTGTTTGCGCTGCTGCACCCCCCCGGTATGCAGGCTGCGCCTGCTCTGCCACCACACGTTCATCGTGCCACCTTGAGCGGCCGAGATCAGCGAAAGGGCAGTACTTGCCTTACGGATGATCCGCCGACAGCACACAGGGGCTGCGGATGACGCCGACGCCGACTGGGACAACACCCGCGCCGCACGGCGACACCCGCTACGCCGGCGACACCCGCTACGCCGGCGAAGCCGACGAGGTCGGCGGGCGCGCCTTCTCGATGTACGATCCGCTTAACCAGCGGGTAAATATTTGCTATAACAAAACTATCGACTACGTGCGCCCGCTAGGGACGCGGAGATGGACCAGGCGGAGCCTTACCCGGATCAGGGCCGGCCCGAGCAGCGCAGCGCTGCGCGGCAAGGTCCTGTGCAGCGGCAGCGGCGGCCCGAGCGCCGCCGCGAGCGGGAACGAGCGCGCCCAGAAGCCATGAGCGGGCCCTATCAGGCACGCCCGGTCACCCTGGTCCACCCGGTCATCGCCGGCTATGACGGCTCCGCGTCCGCGCGCAACGCGCTCGCGTACGCCGCGGGCATGGCACGGCGGCTCGGCAGGCCGCTGCTCGTGGTCTACGTGTCGTCGCCTGGCGTCTACTGCGAACCGCTGACCGGCCAGGTGGTGGGGCTGCCCAGGGACAACGACGCGCTCGAGCGCTGGCTGCTCACCGAGCTGGACCAGGTGACCGATCCCGGCGAGCTCGAAGTGCACGTCAGGACCAGGCGCGGCAGCCCGGCGCGGGAACTCGCCGCGGTCGCGTCCGAGTTCAGTGCCGACGCCCTCGTGATCGGCGCGCCCAGGCACGTCTGGCACCACGTCGCCGGCTCGGTACCCGGCTGGCTCGCCAGGCACGCGAGCTGCCCGGTCATCGTGGTGCCGTGACCCATGCAGCCCAAGATCGTGATCATCGGCTCCGGGTTCGCCGGCATCGGCATGGGGATCGCGCTGCGCGAGGCGGGCTTCCGGGATTTCGTGATCCTGGAAAAGGCATCCGACCTCGGCGGGACGTGGCGCGACAATCAGTATCCGGGTTGTGCGTGCGACGTGCCGTCGCCGCTCTACTCGTTTTCCCGTGCGCTCAACCCGTCGTGGACCAGGCTTTTCGCGCCGCAGCCGGAAATCTGGGAGTACCTGCGGCAATGCGCCGTCACGTACGGGATCGACTCCCACGTCCGGTTCGGCTCCCGCGTCGAGTCGGTGGAGTGGGACGACGACGCCAGGCTGTGGACGGTGCGCACGGCGGGCGGCGACCGCTATCGCGCCCACGCCGTCGTGTCCGGCGCCGGCGCGCTCCATCTGCCGTCCTATCCGGACATCCCGGGGATGAACGCGTTTGCCGGCACCTCGTTCCACTCGTCCCGCTGGGATGATGCCGCCGACCTGACCGGCAAGCGGCTGGCCGTCATCGGCACCGGCGCCTCCGCCATCCAGCTGGTCCCCGCCGTAGCCGGCGAAACCGCGCGGGTGACGGTGTTCCAGCGCACGCCGCCGTGGATCAGTCCGCGGCCGGACGTCGCCATTCCCGCCGGGATGCGCGCCGCGCTGCGGTCTGTCCCCGGCGCCGCCCGCGGCCTGCGCTACGCCATCTACTGGCTGCTGGAACTGCAGGCGCTCGGCTTCGCGGCCGATGCCCGGCTGATGGCCCCGGCCGCGTCGCTGGCCCGCAGGCACCTGGAGCGGCAGGTTCCCGATCCCGAGCTGCGCGCCCGGCTGACCCCGGACTACACGATCGGCTGCAAGCGGATCCTGCTGTCCTCTGACTACTATCCGGCGCTGCAGCGGCCGAACGTCGCTCTTGTCACCGACGCGATCAGCGAAATCGTCTCGTCGGGCGTGGTGACGGCGGACGGGCGCCTGCACGCGGCGGACGTTCTCGTCTATGCCACCGGGTTCCGGGTCATCGACGCCGCGAGCGAACTGAACGTGACGGGACGGGGGGGCCGCAAGCTCGCGGACGCCTGGGCGGGCGGCGTCGAGGCCTACCGCGGGGTCACGGTCCCCGGGTTCCCCAACTTCTTCCTGCTGCTCGGGCCCAACACAGGGCTCGGCCACACGTCGGTCGTCTTCATGATCGAGAGCCAGGTCCAGCACGTGCTGAGCTGCCTGCGGATCCTCTCCCGCGAGCAGGCGAGCACGATCGAGGCAAGGACGGCAGCCACGCGGAAGTACAACGACGCCCTGCAGCGCAGGCTGCGGCGCGCGGTCTGGAACACCGGCGGGTGCCGCAGCTGGTATCTCGACGACGCGGGGGTGAACCGGGCCCTGTGGCCGGGATTCTCCTTCGAGTACTGGGCGCGCACCCGCCGGGCGCGGCGTGCCGACTACGAGGTAACCGCCTGACGGCGTCGGCTCGGTGCCTGTGCCGCTATCGGCTGTGCCCGGCGGCAGCGGCGGCGGGCTCGGTCCACAGCACGATGACGCGGCCTCGGGCCGCCGACACGAGCTCCTGCCTGGCCTCGAAGCCGAGGTTGCCGGGTATCTCGTCCGCGTAGAGCGTGCCGTGCGGGCCGAACGCGAAGTCCATCGTCCAGAAGTACTGCCCGTCGACCCCGGACAGTTCGGCCGCGGGAACAAGGCGGGTGGGGGTCACGCGCACGATCGTCGCGCCGTTGCCGGCGTAGACCGCGCCGCCGGGGCCGCGGGCGAGGTCGGGCGCCGTGCCGCCGCTGCCCCGGTCGTAGCCGACGTAGGTGGCGGCGCCGCCTGGCGCCACGCGCCAGATGGCCCAGCCGTTGAACCCCGAGACGTAAAGGTCGCCCGCGTTGTCGAGCGCGATTGTCCCGAGGCTCTGATCCAGCGAGGCCGGCAGGCCGGGGACGTTGCCGAAGGAGACGCGATGTGCCCGGATCGCGTAAAGCCGCCCCCCGTGCGTCATGCGCAGCAGCTGCGTGCTCGTGGCCAGGTAGAGCACGCCGCCCGGGCCGAATGCGATCGACAGGCTGGGGCCAAGCGAGGCCCGCAGTGCCGGCGTGCCGTTCGGCACCGCGGGGACCGGATTCGGGCCGGCCGGCGATGACGTCGACCCGTCGCCGGCGACCGTCTCGATCACGCCGCTGGTTCCGATGACACGGACCCGCCCGGAGTCGGTGAAGTACAGGTCGCCGTTCGCGGCGAACGTCAGGTCGGACGGATCGGACAGCTCGGCGTCGATCGCCTTCCCCGCGTTGCCTGAATAGCCAGCGGTCCCCGTGCCCGCGACGGCCCGAAACGTCCCGTCCGGCAGCCGGACGAGGATGCGATGCTGGCCGGGGGCGGCGACGTACAAAGCGCCGCCCGGCCCGACGGCGAGCGACCCGGCCACCTCCAGCGTCACGAGCGGTCCGGTCGGCA
>NZ_JASIAL010000043.1:0-17676 GCF_030042015.1 Trebonia sp.
CCCATCCCTTCGTTCCCGTAAGGGATGTCGGCGAAGGCGATCAGGATCAGCAGCAGTTGCAGGCCGGTCCCGACGAGCAGCACCGGCGCGTGCGCGACGGGCAGGCGCAGCGGTGGTTCCGCCCAGCCGGCGCGCATGATCAGGTACGCGAGCAGGAACAGGGCCACGACGAACTCCAGCCACAGCCAGCCGTGCAGGCCCGTGCCGCTGAAACTGTAGGTCCCGGCGCCAGCACCCAGGCTGACGCTGTACCAGGGCAGCCAGATCGAGATCATGGCGATCAGGGTCGCGACGCCGACGATCTGGTCAACCCGGGTCAGCCGCTTCAGGTCGAACTGGAACGGGCCGACGGGCGATCCCCCCTGCCGCGGCTGGAAGCCCCCGGCTGGCTGCTGGTACTGACCGCCGGGCGGCTGGTACCCCGCAGGCGGCTGGTAACCGCCTGCGGGCTGCTGGTACCCGGGGGGCTGCTGATAACCTGCGGGCTGCTGG
Organism: Trebonia sp.; assembly: GCF_030042015.1. GTDB lineage: Bacteria > Actinomycetota > Actinomycetes > Streptosporangiales > Streptosporangiaceae > Trebonia. The sequence goes on from NZ_JASIAL010000043.1 coordinate 493, forward strand.
TACCCGCCGCCGGGCTGCTGGTAGCCGCCGGGCTGCTGGTAGCCGCCGACAGGCTGCTGGTAACCGGCGGGCTGCTGGTAACCGCCTGCCGGCTGCTGGCCGGCGGGCGGGTATTGAGTCGGCGGCGCGGCGGGCGGGTACTGGGTCGGCGGCGCGGTGGGCGGCTCATATCCGCCGGGCGCGCCGTAGCCACCGGAGGTGCCCTGCCCGAGCGGGGTTCCCTGCCCGAGCGGGGTTCCCTGCCCGGGCGGCGGCGGGTAGCCGCCAGCCGTGACGGCCGCCTCGGCCGAGGCGAGCTGGGTTCCGCAACTGACGCAGAACACCGAGTCCGCCCTATTCGGCGTCTGGCACTGAGGACAGTTCATCTGCTGGACCTCCGCGTGCTGTCTGGTGAAGTTATGCTTCGCTGATCTTCGCCGTTTCGCCGCGTCATCCGGCAGCGCCTCCGGCCGTGTAATACAGCACATTGTCGTACTGATCCGTCGCGGCGCAAGCGTTAGCTTTCACGCAGCTGATCGCCTCAAAGGAGTTATTGCCGTCGATCTTGGTTTCGCCCGACCAGCTGCCTTGCTGGTAGACAAGCGCGCCACCGCTGTTGTCGACCGCGACGCAGTATCCGTCGGCCGGGCAGGACACGCTCTCGGCGGTCGCGGGCAGGGTCTGCGTCGACCAGTCCCCGCTGATCATTACCGCGGCGTTTCCAGCGCCGTCGATGGCGACGCAGAAGGCGTCGCTTGAGCACGAGACCTGGGTAAGCCCGCTGTCGCTGTCGATGCTCTGCCCGGCGGCCCACGTGTTTCCGTCGTACGTGTAGACATTCCCGTTGTCGTCCACGGCGGCGCAGAAGAACGTGCTCGGGCACGACACGGAGACCAGGTTGTCCTGATTCGGGTCAATAGTGGTCTGCGTCCAGTTCGTCGCCGACCCGGTGTAGGTAAAGCCGCTGCCCGCGCTGTCCACCGCCACGCAGTAGGTGGTAGACACGCACGAGACGCTGTTGAGCTCGTTGCCAGAGTCGATGTTGACCGGGGAGGTCCAGCTGCCGCCGCTGTAGATGAGTGCGGCGCCCGACGAGTCGACCGCGGCGCAGAAGTTCACTGTGGGGCAGGAGATAGACGTCAGGTTTGCCCCGCTGTTAGGGTCCACGACCCGCCACAAATTCATCGTGTCGGAGTAGAGGACGTTGCCCGCGCTGTCAACCGCGTAGCAGGTCGTGGCGGACACGCAGGACACCGAGTTGATCGTCGCGTTGTCGTTGGCGTACGCCTGCTGATCGATGGGCACGGCGTAGGTCCAGCCGCCTGGCCTGACGGACGGGCCGGCGGTCGCGGTGGCACTCGCTCCTGTCGTGGACGAGGGAGTATCCGCCGGCGAGCTGCTCACCGAGGTACTCGGTGCCGACGCCGGGGTTGTCGGCGGGGCGGTCGTCGGGTGCGCGCGCACCGTGGGGTGCGTCGTCGGGGACGCCACCGTCTTCGGGGTGTGGTGCAGCAGGGTGAATGCCGCCGCGGCGCCGCCGCCAAGGACGACCACCAGCGCGACAGGCAAGGCGATCCAGAGCAGGGTGCGACGGCGGCCGCGGCCGGCTGGGGCCGCGGCATGCGACCCCCGGCCACCGCCGCCCGCGGCGCCGGTCCCCGCCGCAGGCGGCGTGGCGGCGACCCACCGGGCCTGTGTGCCCGCCCTGGTCGTGCCGTCCCAGTCCGGCGCGGCACCAGGGTGAGCCGCGCCTTCCCACGGGGGCGCGCCGTCCATTCCGGTCGTGGCGTCCCATGGTGGCGTCGCATCCGGTTTGGCCGGGGCATCCCACAAAGCTGCGCCGTCCAGCCCCGTCGTGGCGTCCCAGGGCGGCGCGGCATCCGGCGCGGCGGCACGGCCCCAGGAGGGCACACCGCCCGTTCCTGCCGTTCCGGTCGCGGCATCCCAGTCGTCCCGCGGGAGCGCGGCGTCGGCTCCCGCCCGCGCGGCCGGCGACGGCACGGCATCCGGCCAGGGGGTGGAGTCCCATGACGGCGTCGCGGGCGGCTCGGCCTCGACATCCCACGGCGCGGCGTCCTGCGGCTTGCCGGCGGTGGCGGGCGCCGCCGCGGGCGCTCCGAGCCAGTTGGCGAACGTGTTCGGGCTCACCGGGGGCGTGCTTGACAAGGGCATCGCGGGCGGCGCGGACTGCGGGCCGGCCGACGGCGACGCCATCAACGGCGTCCCGAATCCGGGGGGTGACGAGGCCGGCGCGTCGCCGATGGCCGAACCGCAGATCCGGCAGAAACGCGCTCCCGGATCGTTGACGTGACCCGCGGCGCACCGGGACCGGACGTCGGTACCGCAGATCCCGCAGAATGCCGCTCCCGCAGGCAAGCGATGCCCGTTCGCACAATTCGGCACCGTCCGCCCTCCCCCTAACAGATGAAATGCCGTCGGCTGATGCTAGAGCAAGGCGACTTGCCAGCAAGGGAGGTATCGTCGAATCTGCCTCAAACGTTATTGATTGCTTTCCGGCACTCAGGCATTATCTGGCACAAAAGTGGTCAACTTCCAACACGTGTCCCACATCTAGCGCAGAACGCATCATTCACCGCGAGCGTACTCCCGCAACTTACGCACGTCGGGCGTGCCCTGGCGGGTGCCCCGGCATCGGGCTGCACCGGCTTGATCGGGGTGCCGCACCTCGTGCAGAACTTGTCGCTCGGCAGCGCGTCCTTGCCGCACCCGGAACAGGTCCAGCCAGAGCGCAGGAAGCGTGCGATCCGCGAACCCATCCCCTCGGCGGCGAAAGCGGGCGCCGGAGATACCGGTATCGGCGCGGGCGGAGGCGGCATCGGCGCGGGCGCACCAGGGGCGTACGGCGCGGGCGGGAACGGCTGAGCGGGGGGCGCCAGCTGCTGGACCGGCGGCATCGCGTGCTGCGGCTGCGGCTGGGGCTGGGGCTGGGGCGGTGGCACCGCCTGCTGCGCCGCGGCCGCGAGGCCTGCGTCGTAGCGCTGCCTGCTTTCGGGGCCGGAAAGCAGGTCGCGCTTGATCGAGCGGACAGTCTCGCGCAGCAGCTGGGACCGCTCCGGCGCGGTCACGGCCAGCGCGGCGGCCTGCCGGCTCAGCCGCTCCACGGCCTGTTCTATCTCCTCCGTCGGCGCCTGTGGCGACAGCCGGAGATATGCGTACCAGTCTTCACGCTGCTGCATGACTACTATCGAAGCGCATTCCGCGCAAGACGGCTAATCGACCTGCAGGGTCCTGACCATCCGGTCGGCCGCGTCATCGCCGCCGTCGGCCAGGTACGTGTGGACGATCGTGGTGGCGGCCAAGGCGCCTGTGGTGACGTCAGTCGCCGAGACCTGCAGGATTCCGTCGCGGTTCAGGCTCATCGTGACGTTCACGGGCTGGTGCGCCGGGCGCCCGGGCGGCAGGTGCTCGATGACCACAGTGCCGACGCGGCGGCACAGGTCAGGATCCGCCGACTCCCCTTCGAGCACGGGGATGACGATCTGCGTCTCTCCCGGCCGCATCGTGAAGAAGGTCCGTTCCGCGAAGAACGGCAGCGCGGTGTTGCGCGGGAGCAGCGGCGTCATCACCGGGCGCTGGCGTCCGCCCGAGGTCTCGAACGCGCTGATGCCGAGGCTGTGCGCGGCGACATCGGTCACCGACAGCTCCTCGAGGTAATCCCTGGCTCCGGCGTCTATCACGACCGCTCCGCCTCGCTCGAGCTGACGCTGCGCGGCGAACAGCCCGGCTCCGAGCGCGACGGCCTCGTCCGGGCGAATCGACGTATCCGGTTCGACACCGAAGATGTCCCGGATCCGCGCGCGCACGGCCGGCATCCTGGTCGCCCCGCCCACCGGCAGCACCACGGAGATGTCCCTGGGGGTAACCCCGGCGGCCGCCACCACGTCGACCATCTTCTCCGTCATCTCGTCAAGCAGGATGCTCGTGCGGGCGACGAACTCGGTCCGGCTGACGTCGACCCGCAGCGTCAGCCCGGCCGCCTGCAGCGCGACGCTGGTGCGCTCGCGCGCGGTGAGGTCGTGCTTGGCGCGCGCGGCCCGCAGCAGCCAGTCCTGCGACACCTGCGTGACCTCTTCGATCGACAGCGCGTCGGGGTCGTTGATGTCCAGGCCATGGGCGGCCGCGAACTGCTCGACGAAGTAGTCGAACAGCGCCTTGTCGAAGTTCGCTCCGCCCAGGTACGCGTCCCCGCCGGTGGCCCGGACGGTCAGGTCGGCCCCGTCGTACTCCATCACGGTCACGTCGAAGGTGCCGCCGCCGAGGTCGATCACGGCCCCCGTCACCCCGGCCGGCCGCCGGTCGTAGCCGTAGGCGAGCGCGGCGGCGGTGGGCTCGGACAGCAGGCCGAGCACGTCAAGCCCGGCCAGTTCCCCGGCGCGCAGGGTCGCCGCGCGCATCGGGTCGCTGAAATAGGCCGGCACGGTGATGGCGGCCTGCGTGACCGGCCCGGCGAGCAGCCGAGCGTCCTGAACGAGCTTGCGCAAGATCAGCGCGGACACGTGTTCTGGCCGGTAGGAGACGCCGCCGTAGTCGAACGTCCAGCCCGAGCCGATGTGCCGCTTGACGAGCTGGACGACGGAGTCCGGCTCGGTCGCCAGCGACTCCCGCGCGACGGCGCCGACGATCACGTGACCGGAGTCGAACAGCGCGATGGACGGGGTCGTCGGCGACCCCTCCGCGTTCGGCAGCACCACGGGCAGGCCCGCGCTGTTGACCTGCGCCACCACGGACATCGTGGTGCCGAGGTCGATCCCGAAGGCGGTTGGCTCAGCCACGGCCCACGCTCCAGCCGAGCCCTTGCCGGTACAGGCGCCACACGGTGGCGGCCAGCGCGGCGGCGGTGAGCACAAGCAGCATGAACCAGTTGAACAGCAGTCCACCTGCCGTGTGCGGGTACAGGCCGCTGGTCTGGTGCAGCAGCTGGGCGTTCAGGCCCGCGATGCCGCCAAGCCCGGACACCGCCCATCTGGCGGGCATGAGCCAGGAGATGAAGCCGATCGCGCCAAGCTGGAACAGCACGCCGCACAGGACCAGCTGGGTGATGAGCAGGTACGGCACCAGGCTCATCGCCCGGTCGGCGCTCTCCGCCGCGGCCGAGACCAGCAGTCCGAGCGCCATTCCGCTCAGCGCGCCCAGCCAGAGCGTGACGAAGAACGTCACCATCGAATGCCCGAACGGCCCGCCGGAGGGCAGCCCAAGCGTCAGCCTGACCACCAGGGTCAGGGTCAGCGCCTGGATCGCCGCCATCACGCCGAGCACGGCGACCTTGGAGGCCAGGTACGCGGGCATGCTGCCGCCCGCGAGGAACTCCCGGCGCCAGATCGCCTTCTCCTTCACCAGCTCGCGGACGGCGCCGATCATGCCGAACCACACGGACGCGCACCCGAAGACGAACGTCGCCGCGTTTCCCGTGGGCCAGGTGAAGCTGCTGGGCACGGCCAGCGCGGTCAGCAGCGCGACCGCGATCCCCTGCAGCAGGCTGAACGCCAGCGCCGGCCGGTCCCGGCTGAGCAGCCGCACGTAGCGGCCGGCGAAGATCCTGCCCTGGCTGAGCACCAGGCGGCGCCAGGCCGCGGAGCCGACTGGCGGGGTGGCGCCGCCCAGCCCGCCGTTGCGCCCTGCTCCGGCCGGCAGGTGACCGGAGGCGGGCGGGCCCGAGCGCGCGGGAAAGACTGGTCCCTGCGCGCCAGGCCGCTGCGCGCTGCGCGTGCGCTGAGCCGCCTGCGCGGCGCTGTCCGCGGTGTCGACAAGCGCGAAGACGTCGCCAAGCGTCTGCACGCCGAACCAGTCCAGCGCCGCCTGCGGCGCGCCCGCGTAAATGACGTTGCCGCCCGGGCCGACCAGGACGAGCGTGTCGCACACGTCGACGTGCGCGATCGCGTGCGTCGTCAGCACCACCGTCCTGCCCTGGTCGGCGAGCAGCCGCAGCAGCAGCATCATCCGCTTGTCCAGGCCGGGGTCCAGCCCGGATGTCGGCTCGTCGAGGAACAGGATCTGCGGCTCGTTGAGCATCTCGCACGCTATCGACACGCGTTTGCGCTGACCGCCGCTGAGGGTCTTGACCAGCTGGTTCCGCTGCTCGAGCAGCCCGAGCAGGGACAGCGCGTAGTCCACCCTGACGTCCCTGACCGCGGCGGGCGTCCGGTCGCCGAGCCGCAGCCGGGCCTGGTAGTCCAGCGCCTCGTGCACGGTCAGGTCGGCATGCACGATGTCCTCTTGCGGCACGTATCCCATGAGCGGGGCGTACGCCTGGCGGCAGTCCGCCAGGTCGGTGCCGTTGTACTCGACGTGTCCCGCCGCGGCGGGCTGCTGGCCGGACAGCAGCCGCATCAGCGTCGTCTTGCCTGCGCCGCTCGGCCCGGCCACCACGATCATGTTCGCCGGGGCAATGTGCAGTGACACCTGGTCGAGCAGCGTCCTCGCGCCCCGGCCTGCCTTGCCTGCCGGTACCTCGACCCGGGCGTCGCGCACCTGGATGTCGACGCCCCCCACCTGCTCAAGCGGCTCAAGCGCGTACTCGCCGACGCGGGCGCTATAGGGGCCGACCTGGAGCACGTCACCCAGCCCGGCGCGCACCGCGCCGCGCACGCGCTGCCCGTTGAGGTAGGTGCCCGCGGGCGTCCCCCGGTCCTCCAGCCAGAGCGCGCCGGACGCGTCCCTGCGGACCGCCAGGTGGCGGGGCTGGATCAGCGGGTGCTCCAGCCGGACTTTGCACCTCGGGTCGGCGCCGATGAGGTAGGACTCGTCGCGGCCGGGCAGCGCGGCGCGGAGCGCGCCCGCCCGCTGGTCTGCCCGGGCGGCGGTGTCGCTTGGCACCTTGACGGTGACGAAGTTCCCCACCCGGTCGGCGAGCCGGAACACGTCGCCTTGCGCTATCGGGGCCTGCCGCACGACCGAGCCGCGCACCATGACCTGCCCCTGCCCGGCCGGCGCGAGCGACTCGACGGCCCAGCCGCCATCGGCGGGGATGACGCGCGCGTGCAGCGGGGCAAGGAAGGGGGCCGGGATCACCACGTCGGCCTCGGACGTGGAGCCGAGTGTCGCGCCCGACGGCGGCAGGGTCAGCAGCCTGCGATCACGCCCCCAGGCGAGCTCCAGGCGCAGCGGGCCGGACGGCGGCTCGCCCTGCCGCGGCATGGCGGCGGCAGCGGGCGGCGCGGCTGCCGCCCTCGGTTCTGCCGCGGCCCACGGCGCAGGCGCGGCAGCGGGCGGCGCGAGGGATACCGGCACCGCTTCCGCGGCCGGCACCGGCTGCGGGGCCGCGGACTCCTGGGTCACCGGCCGCTGGCAGCTAAAACAGACGCGATCGCGCGCCCCAACTCGTGCGCCACACCATGCACAACGCCGTGGATCACTCACATCCCCACCCCGGATCACGTTCCGCGCCGCAGCGCCTATTCGCATAAAAGCGGGACGCGGCAGAACATGATTTGTAGCACAGTGGCACGCATTATGGCATGAAAGATCCCTCTATCCCAGCGCGGGCTGGGCGCAAGGTTGCGCTCGTTTTGTGCTCAGCCGAGCGTCCGGCCGGGGGCGTCCTGTGCCGATCGCTGTTTCCCCGGCAGCGGCGGCGGCTGATGATGACCTCATGACGACTGTGACGTTGCCCGAGGTACACAAGACCGGCGGGCTGATCGGCGCCGAGCTCCGCGGGCTCGACCTGACCCGGGAATACCCGGACGAGACGTACGAGGCGATCGGGCAGGCGTGGGCCGAGCACGGCGTCATCTTCTTCCGCGACCAGTTCCTCGACGAGGAGCAGCGGGAGCGGTTCGCGTCGCGGTTCGGCGAAATCCGGGTCAGGCAGGAGCTGCGCAAGGAACCGGAGCAGACGCGGGCCATCGGCGAGGGCTGGCACACGGACATGACGTGCTTCGACGAGCCGCCGAAGGCCACGATCCTGTTCGCGCAGGAGATCCCGCCCTATGGCGGCGACACCCAGTGGGCAGGGATGGGACCGGCGTTCGAGGCGCTGTCCCCTGGCCTGCAGGCGACCCTGCTCGGGCTGTGGGCGATTCACTCGAACGTGCGCAAGCTCGGCCTGAGCTACGCGCAGACCGATCCGCCTGAGCCGTCGATCGCGGAATACGACGCGGCCGAGGGGCCGCTGCACCCGGTCGTCAGGCTCATCCCTGAGACGGGCCGGAGGGTGCTGTACGTGAACCCGGAGTTCACGATGCGGTTCGAGGGCTGGACCAGGCGCGAGTCGCTGCCGCTGCTGCGGTACCTGTTCGAGTCCGGCGTGCGGCCGGAGTTCGTGACCCGGTTCAACTGGGCGCCAGGGTCGATCGCGTTCTGGGACAACCGCCAGGTGTGGCACTTCGCCGTGAACGACTACCAGGGCCAGCGCCGGGTCATGCACCGCATCCTGCTAGCGGGCTCCAAGCCGCTCCCCGCCGGGCCGCTGTAAGCGGATTCCGGCATACCGGGCATATCGCATCGCCGGGCGGCAACCGGCAGGCACACTCGCCGCCGAGCTCACCCGGCCCGCCCCGCCCGGCCACGCCATCCACTGGCGGGCTTGCCAGCCTGCTGCTCGGGTACCACCGCGCCCGCGGCCTTTCCCATGGCCGCATAGTTTGCATGCCCGCGGGTGCGTGAGCTGGGCAGACTTGGTTCAGGCAAAGAAACAGCAGGTCAGGGGCTAGGCGGCGACCTGGACCTCAGTATCCTCCTTAGCGATGGAAACTTTCGAGGGCTCCCCGCCTGGAGAGACTGGGGGTCCCGCGCAGGCGGGCCCGGACGTGCCCTCCGAGCACCGCAAGCACGGGCTGGCAATGCTGGCGGTGCTCGGCGCGCTGTCCGCGTTCGGGCCGCTCGCCATGGACATGTACCTGCCGTCCACGCCGACGATCGCCGCCGCCCTGCACGCCGGGCAGTCCCTGGTGCAGCTCACCCTGTCCGGCTGCCTGGCCGGCCTGGCCGTCGGGCAGCTGGTGGCCGGCCCGCTCAGCGACGGCATGGGCCGCCGCCGCCCGCTGCTCGCCGGGCTCGTGGCGTTCACGGCGTTCTCTGTCGCCTGCGCGCTGGCGCCGGACATCGGCTCGCTGATCGCGTTCCGCTTCCTGCAGGGCATGGCGGGCGCGGCCGGGGTCGTGCTCAGCCTTGCCATGGTCAGGGACATGTACGAGGGCACAGAACTTGCCCGCGTCCTCGGGTCGCTGACGCTGGTCTTCGGGCTGGCGCCGGTGCTCGCGCCCGTGATCGGCGGGCAGATCCTGCGGTTCACCAGCTGGCGCGGGGTGTTCGGCGTGCTCGCCGCGATCGGCCTCGCGCTGCTCGCCGCCAGCTGGTTCCTGCCGGAGACCCTGCCGCCGGACCGGCGCACCCCGCCCCGGTTCCGCCAGCTCCTGGCGGACTCGCGGACGCTGGCGCGGGACCGGCGCTACGCCGGCAACACCGCCGCCGTCGCGTTCGGCACCGCCGCGCTGATCACCTACATCTCCTCGCTGCCGTTCATCGTCGAGGACGCGTACAAGCAGTCCCCGCAGCTGTTCAGCCTGTTCTTCATGATCAACGCGATCGGCCTGACCTCGATGGCGCAGCTCGGCGCCAGGCTTGTCCGCCGCCATCCGGTGAGCCGGCTTGCCCGCGCGTCGCTGGTCGTCCAGGTGGCGGGCGCGCTTGCCTTCCTCGCCGTCGCGCTCACCGGGCATCCCCCGCTGGCGGCGCTGCTTGTCCCGCTGTTCGTCTACGTGGCGTCGTTCGGCATGCTGCGCCCGAACGCGACCGCGCTGGCCCTGGCCGGGCACTCCTCGATCGCGGGCACGGCGTCGGCCTGGCTGGGCGCGCTGCCGTTCCTGCTCGGCGCGCTGCTCGCGCCGCTGGCCGGGCTTGGCGGCCAGGGCGCCGCCGCGGCGGCCGGCATCGTGATCGGGACGCTGTGCGTGGCGGCGCTCGCCAGCCAGGTCCTGATCACCAGGGGAGTGGACTTAACCGCGGGACAGGCGCCACGCCTCGTTCGGAATAAAAAAATCCTCCGGCCCCATCCGACGGCCCGTGCGGGCGGGCGGGAAGCGGGCGATATCGGCACATCTGGCAGGATGGGCTGACATGGGTGCCGACCAAGTCGATGCGCTGGTGATCTTCGGCGCTACCGGTGATCTCGCGAAGCTCGAGACGTTCCCGGCCCTGGTGGGGCTGGTCGACCGGGGCGTGCTCGCCGTGCCGGTGATCGGAGTCGCCAGGAGCGGCTGGGGGCTGCCGCAGTTCCGCGATTACGCGACGGCCTCGCTGACGCTGAACAGCATGGACCCGGCCAGCCCGGCCGCTGTCAAGATGCTCGACCTGCTGCGCTACGTCGACGGGGACCTGGGCGACCCGGCGACGTACGCGGCGATGTCGGCCGAGCTCGGCTCCGCGAAGCGGGTCTTGTACTACCTGGAGGTGCCGCCACCGCTGTTCGGGCGGATCGCGGCGGGCATCTCCGCCGCCGGGCGCGCCGACGGCTGCCGGGTGATGGTGGAAAAGCCGTTCGGCGACGACCTGGCGAGCGCGCGGGCCCTGAACCAGACCATGCACGAGTACTTCCCCGAGGAGGCCATCTACCGCGTGGACCACTGGCTCGGCCTGGACCCGGTGGAAAGCCTGATGTTCGCCCGCTTCGCGAACTCGGTCATCGAGCCGGTGCTGAACCGCAACTACGTGCGGTCCATCCAGATCACGATGGCGGAGGCGTTCGACGTCGCGGACCGGGGCAGCTTCTACGACAGGACGGGCGCGATCAAGGACGTGGTGCAGAACCACATGCTCCAGGTGCTCGCGACCGTGCTGGCCGACCCGCCCGACGGGACCGGGCTCGACTCGTGGATCACCGCCAAGTCGCAGCTGATCGGCGCGCTGGGGCCGCTTGGCCCGGCCGACGTGGTGAAGGGACAGTACGATGGGTACCTGTCCGTCGCGGGGGTGGCTCCCGGCTCGACGACCGAGACGTTCGTGGCGGTCCGGCTCGCCGCCGACTCCTGGCGCTGGTCGGGGGTGCCGATACTGATCCGGGCGGGCAAGTGCCTGCCGGTGACCGCCACCGAGGTGAGCATCGGGTTCCGGCGGCCGCCGCACGACGCGTTCGGCCTCGGCGGCCACGCGGCAGGCAACGGGCTGCGGTTCCGCATCTATCCGGAGAACCACGCCGTGCTGACCCTGGTCGGCAAGAAGCCGGGCGCGGGCTGGGAACCGGAGGTGCAGGAGCTCACGTTCGCCGAGCATCCCGGCGCCGACATGCGCCCGTACGACCGGCTGATCGGCGCGGCGCTTGGCGGCGAACGGTGGCTGTTCGCTCAGCAGGACACGGTGGAGGCCTGCTGGCGGGTCGTCGATCCCGTGCTCGGCGACGTGGGACCTGTGGTCTCCTACCCCCGCGGCAGCTGGGGCCCGGACGCGACCTCGCTGCTGGCCGACGGCGACACCTGGTACGACCCGCGCGCCTGACCGGTCGCGTCGCTGGCGCCTTGCCCCGCCGGACCGGCTGACCCGATCGGTTAAACGATCGGTTAGGCCATCGGTTAGGCCAGGGCCGTGCCGATCAGGCCCTTCAGCGTCACCAGCTCCGCCAGTTCGGCGGCGGTCATCCCGTCCGTCCCCGCGGGGCGGACCGGCAGCACCATGTACCGGGCCTCGGACGTGGAGTCCCACACCGAGATCCGCACGCCCGCGGGCAGCGTCACGCCGAATTCGGCGAGCACCGCGTGCGGTTCCCGCACCGTCCGCGACCGGTAGGCGAAACTCTTGTACCATCCGGGCGACGGCCCGAGCAGCGAGACGGGATAGCAGGAGCACAGCGTGCACACGATCACGTTGTGCGTCTGCGGGGTGTTCGCCACGACCCGCAGCTGGTACCCGAGCTCCGTGAACCCGAGCCCGGCGGCTGCGGCGTTCCCGTCGCTGAGCAGCAGCTCGCGGTAGGCAGGATCGGTCCACGCGCGGGCCGCCATCCTCGCCCCGTTGACCGGCGAGGCGCTGTCGTACAGTCTGGCGAGGAAGGCGTCGATCTCCTCGTCGCTGGCTAGCCCCGCCGCGATGAGCCGCTCCTCCAGCCGCCGCACCCGGGCCGCGACAGGCAGGTCGTGGTGGTCCGCATCGCCGTGGACGTGGTCATGCTCGCTCAAGGTAGGACTCCCACAGGTCCACGGTGACCGTGTGGTCCCCGCTGCCGAACAGGTCCGCGGCCGCGAAGCGCACCGCATAGCACGTCTCCGTTGCCGCCCGGCCGGCCACCGAAGAGTCCGGCAGCACCCATTCGCCAAGCAGCGCGACGACCTCCCCCGGCTGTCCGCGCACGTACCGCGGCAGCCGGGTGTGCTGGTCGGGGTCCCCCGCCCGCGCGCGGACCCGGTCGCCGACGGCGTAGCTCATGCCAGGCCCTTCTCGGCCACCAGCGTCTCTATCGCGCCGAGCCAGCGCTCGTAGTACGAGGCGCCGAGGTACTCCGCCGGCGGCAGCCGCTCGATCGCGTCGCGCAACTCGTCGCTGTTGAACAGCCGGCGCCGCCGCAGCACGGCCGCCAGCGCGTAGACCCGGGCCTCCCAGTCGGCGTGGAACGCCACGGTCCCGTCGTCAGCCACCGGCACCGGCCCGAACCCGGTCTGGCCGCCCATGTCATGCACCCGGCTCACCCTGCCACGGTAACAGCCGGGCCGGGAACGCAGAAGGAATAGCCTGCCCGCGTCCGGCTAAGGTATTACTCGTCAGGCCACTTATCTCGGCATACTCACATGTATCCGCGCAAAGGAGACTGCGGTGGTGGCAAGACGCTGGAACGAGCGGGCCTTCGACCCCAAAAGGCCAAGCACCGCGCGGATGTATGACTACTACCTCGGGGGCAAGGACAATTTCGGCGTCGACCGGGAGGCCGCCGAGAGGGTCCTGGCGAGCGCCCCGGAGATCCGTCAGGTCGCGATCGAGAACCGGGCCTTTCTCGGCCGGGTCGTCACATTTCTCGCGGGCGAGGGAATACGCCAGTTCATCGACATCGGTACCGGCCTTCCCACGAGAGGCAACGTCAATGAGGTCGCCCAGGCGGCCGCGTCAGGCGCCCGGGTAATCTGCGTCGACCACGATCCCGTGGTATGCGCGCACGCCAGGGCACTGCTCGAGGACGCGGGCAACGTCGCGGTCGTCAAGGCGGCGATGGAGCAGCCAGGACAGATCCTCGCCGACCCGGCCGTGCGGCAGCTCATCGACTTCGCCCAGCCGGTCGCCGTGCTGTTCTTTTCCGTGCTGCATTTCGCCACCGACGCCACGCCGATCGTGACGGCATTCCGCGACGCGATCGTCGCCGGCAGCTACCTGGCCTTGTCGCACGGCGTCCCCAGCCAGGTGCCTGGCGGCAGCGAGACCGCCGGCGAGGTCAAGCAGGTGTACGGCACGTCGAACTCGCCCGGCGGCGCCTTCCGCACCGAGGCGGAAATCCTCGAACTGTTCGCCGGGTTCGAGCTTGTCGAGCCAGGACTGGTCCCTGTCGCCGACTGGCGCAACAGCGAGCCCGCGCCCGCGGCGGGCCGGACGTGGCTGCTCGGGGGCGTCGGCCGCCTCCGCCGGGCCTTAGCCGGCGGCGCCGAGGCAGCCTCGACGAGTAGCCCTGCGTGCCGCGAATGCCCCGGTTTCAGCCGCTGGTCACGGCCGCGGGAGACGTGCGACGCTTGGGCTAGGCAGCACACCTCAACGCGGAGGAAGGCACGACATGGAAGCGACCATCGGCGACAAGATCTGCATTCACGGCAATGTCGTCGGGCACGCGGACAGGTACGGCGAGATCGTCGAGGTGCACGGCGACAAGGGGGAGCCGCCGTACCTGGTCCGGTTCGACGACGGCCACACGGGGCTGGTGTTTCCCGGCCCGGACGCGGTGATCGAGCACCCGGACCGGTGATCGCTGCCCTGGGCAGATCCGCCAAGGGCAGCAGCGCGCGCCGGACCGGCCGTCCGTCGCGCACGCTGGTGGCATGGCACAGGAAGAAAAAATCCCAGTCTTTACCGAACGATCCCGGCTTTCTCTCCTGCAGCGACGCATTCTCGTGCTCGACGGGATCCTCGACGACGACAATGGCACCCTGCTCGCGACGCAGCTGCTTACCCTGGCCGACGAGGATCAGGACGCGGATGTCGCGCTGTGGATCCACTCCCCCGGCGGTTCCGTGCCGGCGATGCTGGCGATCCGCGACCTCATCCGGCTCGTGCCGTGCGACGTGGCCACCCTGGCGCTGGGGATCGCGTGCAGCGCGGGCCAGTTCCTGCTTTCCGCGGGCACGAAGGGCAAGCGGTTCGCGCTGCCGCATTCCCGGATCCTGATGCACCAGGGCTCGGCCGGGATCGGCGGCTCCGCCGTGGAGGTCGAGCTGCAGGCCAACGACCTGCGGCAGACCCGCGATACCGTGCTCGGAATCATCGCGGAAGACACCGGCCAGCCGGTCGAGCGGGTCTTCCAGGACTCCAGGCACGACCACTGGTACAGCGCGCAGGAGGCGCGCGACTACGGGTTCATCGACGGCATCGCGGAGTCGTTCGGTCAGGTGATGCCGTCGAAGAAGCGGCCGTTCGGGCTCCGGTCGGGCTCATGAGCGCGTACACGATCCCCAACGTCATCGCCGAGCACCCGCGGGGCGACCGCATCATGGACGTCTACTCGCACCTGCTCACCGAGCGGATCGTCTACCTCGGCACCGCCATCGACCCCGGCGTGGCGAACACGCTGACCGCGCAGCTGATCTACCTGGAGGCGCGCAGCCCCGACCAGGAGATCAACCTGTACATCAACTGCGAGGGCGGCGACATGACCTCGATGCTCGCCGTGTACGACACCATGCAGTACATCCAGGCCCCGGTCTACACGACGTGCGTCGGCCAGGCGATCGCCGCGGGGGCGGTCCTGCTCGCGGCCGGGTCTCCGGGACGGCGGGCCATGCTGCCGCACGCCCGGGTCGTGCTGCACCAGCCGGCCGCGCGCGGCCAGGGCGCGATCCCTGACCTGATCCTGCAGGCCGACGAGGTGGTGCGACTGCGCGCGGAGATGGAGTCGATCCTGTCGCGGCACACCGGGCAGACGGCCGAGGCGCTGCGCGCCGACACCGACAGGGACCGGATCTTCACCGCGCGGGCGGCCCTGGAGTACGGGCTCATCGACCAGGTGCTCACCGACCGGTCGTGAGCTGTGGCGTGCGTTACGCCGCGAGGGCGACCACGTCCGCGCCCGCGCCCGCACCTGCGCTTTGCGCGCGGCGCAGGTCCTCGGTGACCCCGGTCGCAAGCTCGGCGAGTGTGGTCTCGAGCGCGCCCGCCAGAGCCGCGATCATCTCACTCGACGGCTCCTTGCGCCCGCGCTCGACCTCCGACAGGTACTGCGGGGAGATCCCCGCGCGCTGCGCGGTCTCGGCCAGCGTCTCCCCGCGCTCAGCGCGCAGCGCGCGCAGGCGGCCGCCGAGCACCTCGCGCCACAGCGGCTCGGGTGCGGGCCTGCTGCGCGGACAGATCCTCGCAACCTCCGGCATGGGACCACTGTAGGCCGCCGCCGGCGCGGGCCACATCGGGGTTCGCCGTCAGCAGAGTGCCGGCGCGCGGTACCGCGGTTCGCCGGATTCTGGAATGGTGGGAACCATGAGCGACCGGATCAGCGCCGTTGAGGCATACCAGAACGCCCTCGTCAAGGGGGACACCGACGCCGTGGCCGGGTACCTGGCCCGCGATGTCGTCGTGGAGACCAACTTCGGCCGGGCGGCAGGCGTGGCGGCCGTGCTCGCGCTGCTGCGTGAGCCCCGGACGGCCGGGCTGCTCGCGGCCGGGGCGCACTGGTCGGAACCGGACGTCAGCGCGGACGGCGTCCGCGTCGTGGCGGAACTGCCGGCCAGCGCGCCGTTCGGCGGGCTCGAGCTCGAGTTCGCGTTCGCGGACGGGAAGATCACCCGGGTCGAGCAGCAGACGCTTCCGGCCGCCCCCCTCCAGCCGGGCGAGCTGCGGCTGACCGCCGAGATCAAGAACGCGGTGAACGGCGCGCTGGACAACCAGACGCCCATGCTGATCGCCTACCGGGACGACCGCGACGAGATCCACCTGTCGTTCCGCGGCACGATCCAGGCGTACTCCGACACGGCGCTGGCCGTGTGGGCGCGCGAGCCAGGCGGCGGCCTGCCGCGCAACGTCGCGGCGCGTCCTGCGGTGACCCTCTTTTACCACGATCCGGCCACCCGGACCACGTACACGTTCTACGGCCGGGCCCGCATCGAAGACCAGCCCGCCGCCCGCGCCGCGATCTTCGATAATTCGCATCCGCGCGAGCGGCAGGCGGACTTCCGGCGGCGCGGCGTGGCGATTGTCGTCGACCTGGACAGGGTGGAAGGCAGGGGGCCGGCCGGGCGCGTCCTGATGGTCCGGCCGTTAACCCCGATCACCTCTCACGGGGGATGCGCGGCGTAACCCGGCCGGCCGATGGTGGATCTGTTACTGGGGGAGGCCACCATGCTGGGCACGATCACGACCGCCGCCGTCTCCACGCTCTCGCTCACGGCCGTGTTCGGGGTCGTGCCCACCTCCAGGCCCGGCGCAATCCGGTCAGTTCCCGGGCAGCCAACTGAGGGGAGCACCCGAAATGACCACATCCAAGGCTGAGGCAGCCGCACTTGAAGACCTCGGGCCGGTCAGTTACCTGATCGTGGAGTTTCCCGGCGGGAAAATGACCGGTGAAGGACTCCCGAAACTCGTGGATCTCGTGGATCGCGGCCTGATCCGGATCCTCGACCTGGAGTTCGTCACCCGGGAAGCGGACGGGTCGATGCGAACGGTCGAACTTGCGGAGATCGAGCACAATGGCGCGCTCGAGCTCGAGGTCTTCGAGGGCGCCTATTCCGGGCTCCTCGACGCGACCGACTTCGACGAAGCGAGCTCGGCGATCGCGCCGGGGTCCTCGGCCGCCATCTTGATCTTCGAGAACCGCTGGGCGAAGCCCTTCGTCCAGGCGCTGCGCCGCGGCGGCGCGCAGCCGGTGGCCGCCGGGTACATCCCGCACGACACCCTCGCCGAAGCCGTCGAGGCGACCGAACGCTGATCCGGTCGGGAAGCGATCAAGTCAGGAGGGGGCACGACAATGCCAGGACTCATCCGCGGTGTCGCCCGCACCGCCGTCATCGCCGGGACCGCGACCTCGGTGTCGAACCGAGTCTCGCGCCGGCAGGCCAACCGCTGGGCCCAGCAGGACGA
>NZ_JASIAL010000317.1:0-2734 GCF_030042015.1 Trebonia sp.
TGGCCCACGTTCGGGACCCGGGAAGCGAGTTCGTGAGCGTGGACTTCCCGGCCCCCGGCGGCGTCGAGGTCAGCTGCTGGACCGGCCCGTAACCCCGGCGCGGGCGCTTAGGATCGCGGTGTGCTCAGGATCGGGCTTACGGGCGGGATCGGCGCCGGGAAGAGCGAGGTATCGGCTCGGCTGGCGGCGCAGGGCGCGGTAGTGATCGACGCGGACGCCATTGCCAGGGAAGTGGTCGAGCCGGGGACGGAAGGGCTCGCCGAGGTCGTCGAGGCGTTCGGGCCCGAGGTGCTGCTGCCGGACGGGAGACTGGACCGGCCGCGGCTGGGCGAGATCGTGTTCGGGGACCCGGAGCTTCGCGCCAAGCTCAACGCGATCGTGCACCCGAGGGTGGGCGCCCGCATGGCGGAGCTGGAAGGCGAGGCGGCGCCGGGGGCGATCGTCGTGCACGACGTACCCCTGATCGCCGAGGGTGGCCGCACCGATGCCTACGACCTGGTCGTGGTCGTCGATGCCCCGCCCCGGGTCCAGATCGACCGCCTGGTGCGGCGCCGCGGCATGACCCGTGAGCAGGCCAAGGCGCGGATGGCGGCTCAGGCCAGCCGGGAGCAGCGGCTGGCGATCGGCGACATCGTCGTCGACAACTCCGGCTCGCTGACCGAGCTCGACCGCCAGGTGGGCGACCTGTGGGCGGAATTGCGCCGGAGGGCGGACAGGGCGTGAGGGCCTCGGCCGCTCGGTAAGGGGCTGGCCGGGCGGGCGCGGCCGCGCCGGTGCTGGCCAGCGAGTCCGGCGGAATTGCGCTGGACACGCTGTGGTTCATTACTGATGACGCCGAGGGCGTGGTGCCGTACCCACGCGGATGGTGCCGTACCCACGCGGATGTCCGGCCGTCCGGCCCCAGTCAGAATGTCGGCGGGCCGGCCTACAGTGGGTCTGGTCGACCGGATGGCGTCTCGTTCAGGAAAGAAGGCGGAGCCATGCGTCCAGTGACCGACCTGCAGCGGCGCGTCGCGCCATTTGAGGTGGTTACCGACATGCAGCCCGCCGGCGACCAGCCAAGGGCGATCGCGCAGATGCAGGAACGGATCAGCGACGGGGCCAAGGACACCGTGCTGCTCGGTGCCACCGGCACCGGCAAGACCGCGACCGTCGCCTGGCTGGCGGAGAAGCTGCAGCGACCGGTGCTGGTCATGCTGCCGAACAAGACCCTGGCCGCCCAGTTCGCCAACGAGCTGCGCGAGATGCTGCCCAGGAACGCGGTCGAGTACTTCGTCTCCTACTACGACTACTACCAGCCGGAAGCGTACGTACCGCAGACCGACACCTACATCGAGAAGGACTCCTCGATCAACGACGAGGTCGAGCGGCTACGGCACTCCGCCACCAACTCGCTGCTCACCCGGCGGGACACGATCGTCGTGGCGTCCGTGTCCTGCATTTACGGCCTGGGCACCCCGCAGGAGTACGTGGACCGGATGCTCACGCTGCGGATCGGCGACGCCATGGACCGGGACGGCCTGCTCAGGCAGCTGGTCGGCATGCAGTACAACCGCAACGACCTGTCGTTCACCAGGGGCACCTTCCGGGTGCGCGGCGACACGATCGAGATCATCCCGCAGTACGAGGAGCTCGCCGTCCGGATCGAGATGTTCGGCGACGAGATCGAGCGGCTGTCCACGCTGCACCCGCTAACCGGCGAGGTGATCAGCGAGGACGACGAGCTGTACGTCTTCCCCGCCTCGCACTATGTGGCGGGCGAGCAGCGGATGGAGCGCGCCATCGCCGGCATCGAGGCCGAGCTGGCCGAGCGGCTCGCTGAGCTGGAACGGGGCGGCAAGCTGCTTGAGGCGCAGCGGCTGCGCATGCGCACCACGTACGACATCGAGATGATGCGCCAGGTGGGCAGCTGCTCCGGCATCGAGAACTACTCGCGGCACATCGACGGCCGCGAGGCGGGCAGCCCGCCGAACACGCTGCTCGACTACTTCCCCGAGGACTTCCTGCTGGTAATCGACGAGTCGCACGTCACGGTGCCGCAGATCGGCGCCATGTACGAAGGCGACGTGTCCCGCAAGCGGGTGCTGGTCGAGCACGGTTTCCGGCTGCCGAGCGCGATCGACAACAGGCCGTTGACGTGGGACGAGTTCTGCGACCGGATCGGCCAGACCCTCTACCTGTCGGCCACGCCCGGTCCGTATGAGCTGCGGCGCGTGAGCGGCGACGTGGTTGAGCAGGTGATCAGGCCGACAGGGCTGGTCGACCCGCAGGTGATCATCAAGCCGACCAGGGGGCAGATCGACGACCTGCTCGAGGAGATCAGGCAGCGGGCCGAGCGCGACGAGCGCGTGCTCGTCACCACGCTGACCAAGAAGATGGCCGAGGACCTCACCGACTACCTGCTCGAGAGCGGCGTCCGCGCCCGGTACCTGCACAGCGAGGTGGACACGCTGCGCCGGGTGGAGCTGCTGCGCGAGCTGCGGCTTGGCGAGTACGACGTCCTGGTAGGCATCAACCTGCTTCGCGAGGGCCTCGACCTGCCCGAGGTGTCGCTGGTGTCGATCCTGGATGCGGACAAGGAGGGCTTCCTGCGGTCCGGCACCTCGCTGATCCAGACGATCGGCCGCGCTGCCCGTAACGTGTCCGGCCAGGTGCACATGTACGCGGACAAGGTGACCCCGTCGATGCAGCGGGCGATCGACGAGACCAACCGGCGCCGGGCCAAGCAGATGGC
>NZ_JASIAL010000318.1:0-3375 GCF_030042015.1 Trebonia sp.
AACTCGATGACGAGCAGGCTCTCGTCCACGCCGAGGACTTCGGGGACGGGAACCGCGGCCGCCTGCGCCAGCCAGCGCAGCCCGTTGGCCTAGGTTGTCCGGGGGGACGACCCCCCGGAACCCCCCGGCTGCGGCTTAACGCCGCACGTGCTCCGGGGGGACCACCCTCCGGAACCGCCCGGCTGGGGGTCGACGCCGCACGTGCTGGCCCGGGGGGACGACCCCCCGGAACCCCCCGGCTGCGGCTCGACGCCGCACGTGCTCTGGGGGGACCACCCTCCGGAACCCCCCGGCTGCGGCTCGACGCCGCACGTGCTCCGGGGTTGCGCCGCGCTCGGCGCTGCCTTCGCGAATACCTCGCGGCCGCTGGCCAGCGTCGCGATCACGTGCTCGTCGCCGTGCTGGGCGCCGGCCACGCGAACCCGGAGGACGGTGGTCTGCAAGAGCTGCCCGATCCGTTCTGCATAAGGGGTTTCGAAATCGGCGGCCATGCGCCAACCGTAGCGCGGACCTCAGCCCGGCCAATCCTGGGCAAATGCGGGGGGCAGGGCGCCGTGCACGACCTTGCCCGCCACGATCGTGGCGGTCGGCCTGATGTCCTTGATCTGTTCGGCGGGGATCGTGAGGTAGTCCCTGTCGAGCACAAGCAGGTCGGCGAGCAGGCCGGGCCTGATCGAGCCGAGGTAGTTCTCGCGGAACATCAGGTGGGCGTTGCTCTTCGTGTGCGCGATCAGGGCCTGCTCCCGCGAGATCGTCTCGTCAAGGACCTGGTCACCGGCGAGGGACCGGCCGGTCACCGCCCAGTACAGCGAGATGAACGGGTTGACCTGGGCGGCCTTGGTCCCGTCGGTGCCCAGCCCCCAGGACAGCCCGCTGTCTTGCACGAGCCGCAGCGGCGGCATCCGGCGGGCGGCGGGCGCGCCGTACGCGGCGATGGCGCGGCCCTGGTTGCCGATGACGCTCTGGCTGCGCAGCTGGAGCGTGACGCCGAGGCTCCTGGCGCGCTCGAGCTGTGCCGGCGTGATGCCGTCGGCGTGCGTCACCGACCAGCGCAGCGGCCTGACCGGATGGTCCTCGTTCACCTGTGCGTAGCCGTCCAGGACCAGGCCGATCCCCTCGGTCGTCACCGAGTGCGTCTGCACCGGCCAGCCGTTCGCCGCGGCCGTCCGCAGGATCTCGACGGCGGCGGCGATGTCGGGCGCCCCCGGCCGCGGCGGGCTCGCGACGTGATCCCAGTGGAACGGCGCGAAGTAGATCTCACCGACCGCGATCCGGTCATGCCACTGGTCACCCTGGAAGGGCTTGCCCGCCCGGACCAGGCCGGCGAACGCGCGGGCGGCTGCCGCTGTCGTGCCGTTCGCGGCGTCGCCCAGGGTGGCGAACACGCGCAGCGTCAGCTCACCGCGCGCCGCCATGTCCGCGACCGTGGCGTAGGCGGCGTCGGACACGCCGACGCCGCCCGGGTCGAAGACCGCGGTCAGCCCGAGGCTGTTGTAGTACGCCATGGCGGCGCGGACGCCGCTCGCGAGGTCGCCCCCGGCGGGGAACCCGGCCGCGGCCCGGTTCAGCGCGAGCAGCCCGCCGCCGACCCGGCCGGTCGCGCGGGTGGCGTCGGCCGCGGGCACGCCCGTGGCGTCCAGCCAGGCGGTGTTGACGAACGCATGGTCGTACTGAGCCTGGATGAACGCGGGGCGGCCGCCGGCTATCGAGTCGAGCTCGGCAACCGTGAACCCGCGGCGGTCGCCGCCCCACTGGTCCTCGTGCCAGCCGCCGAGCGTCAGCAGCCACTGGCCGGGGCCGAGCTGCGCCGCCCGGCGCCCGAGCAGGTCAAGCGCCGCGGCCCTGGTGGGCACGCCGTCGAGGCGGACCTCGGCGTGCTCGGTGGCCCGGATGAAGTGGTTGTGGTTGTCGATGAGCCCAGGGATCACCGTGCTGCCGCCGAGGTCGATCACCTGCGCCCCGGGTCCGGCGTGCGCCAGGACGGCCGCGTCCGGCCCTACGGCCGTGATGCGCGCGCCGTCGATCGCCACCGCCCGCTGGACGGAGAACTGGTCGTCAACCGTGACGATCTTCGCGTTCGTCAAGATCAGGGGGGCCATGGCCCATTCTCTCGCCGGGGCGCGAGTATTGAGGCATGATCCGCTGGGCACGCGACCGCGGACCCGCCGCGCTGCCGCCGCCGGGTCCGCTGCCCTTGCCGGGCAGGCCGCGCCGCGGGAAGCCGTTCCGGGTGCTGGTCCTGGGCGGGGCGCGATCGGGCAAGTCGGCGACGGCCGAGCGGCTGCTGGCCGCCAGGGAGCGGGTCGAGTACGTGGCCACGGGACCGCTGCCGGACGCCGCGGACCCCGAGTGGGCCGACCGGGTCCGGCTGCACAGGCAGCGGCGCCCGGCGAACTGGACGACGCTGGAGACCCTGGAGCTCGCGGGCGTGCTGGCCGGGCCCGGGCTTACGCCGGCGCGGCTGGCCGTTCCCGTGCTCGTGGACTGCCTGTCCACCTGGCTGGCCGGCGTGATGGAGCAGGCCGGGCTCTGGGCGGGCGCGCCGGGCGCAGGCAAGGAGCTGGCCGAACGCACCGAGGCCCTGCTCGCGGCGTGGCGGTCGACCCGGCGGCAGGTGGTGGCGGTCAGCAACGAGGTCGGCGCTGGCGTCGTGCCCGCGACCGCCTCGGGCGTGCGGTTCCGCGACGAGCTCGGGGTGCTCAACGCGCGGGTCGCCGCCGAGTGCGAGCAGGTCTGGCTGTGCACGGCGGGCATTGCGCGGCGGATCCGGTGACGGGTGGCACGGCACGGGGCCGGGGCTTGCGGACGGCGCTGAGCCTGTTCACCGTGCTGCCGGCTGGCGGCAGCAGCGAACTCGGGCCTGGTGAGGCCGCCGCCGCGGTGCTGTGGCTGCCCGCCGTGGGGCTGCTGCTCGGCGTGCCCGGGGCCGCGGTCATTTTTGGCGTCGGCGCGGATGGCTCGTCCGGCCCACGGCGGCTGCTCGGGGCCGCGCTCGCGGTCGGGCTGCTCGCGCTGCTGACCGGCGGCCTGCACCTGGACGGCCTGGCCGACACCGCGGACGGGCTTGGCAGCCGCAGGCCCGCGCCGCAGGCGCTCGAGATCATGCGCCGCTCGGACGTGGGCCCGATGGGGGTGGCAGCGCTTGTGCTGGTGCTGCTGGTTCAGGCGGCCGCGCTCGCCGCGATTCCGCGAACCGGTCTGGCCGGCGCCGCGCTCGTGCTCGCCGCGGTGACCGGGCGGGTCGCCGTCGTCGTGGCGACCGGCTCCCCCGCCGCGCGTCCCGGCGGGTTCGGCGCCCTAGTCGCGGGCCGGACCACGGCGGCGGACCGGGAGCTGACTGTCGCGCTGTTCGGCTGCGCGGTGGCGGTGGCGGGC
>NZ_JASIAL010000319.1:0-9223 GCF_030042015.1 Trebonia sp.
TGCACATTTGCGATACGGTTTGCCGCATGGCTAGAGATCTCTCCTTGCTCGTCGATGAACTTCGGCGTGCCGGCGGCGACTCAATGAACGTTGAGGTCAAGGCTGCTGGCGGGGGCCTGCCGGACAGTCTCACGCCATCGCTAAGCGCGCTGGCCAACCTGCCTGGCGGTGGCACCATTATCTTGGGCTTGGACGAGCAGAGCGGCTTCCGGCCGGTGCCGCTGGCTAATCGGCAGGCGCTCAAGCAGGGCCTGGCGGGCAGGGCTCGGGGGTTCGAGCCGCCAGTGGTCGTTGATATCGGCGACGGGACAGTCGACGGCGCTCCAGTGATCGTGGCGCTGGTACACGAGTGCGACCCCTCGGCTAAGCCGTGCCGCGTAGCGTCGAGCGGCAAGGCATACCTGCGGGGTTACGACGGCGACTTCCAGCTCTCGCACCTGGAAGAGCAGGCGTTCATCGCGGCGCGCAGGCCGCCGATATTCGATCGCGCTCCCGTCGAGGGGGCTGTCTTCTCCGACCTCGACCCTGAACTGGTGGGCAGCTACGTGCAGAGCGTGAGGCGCAGCGAGCCGCAGGGACTGGGAAAGTTCGAGGACCAGATGGAACTCCTTCGTCGCGCGTGCGTCATTACCGCAGACAACGTGCCGACGGTCGCCGGCATCCTGGCCTTGGGCCTGTACCCGCAGCAGTTCTTTCCCCGGTTCGTCATCCAGGCCGCCGCCGAGCCGCTCCAAGGCGCTCCTGCCGGGGCCCGTGCCCGCAACCAGGCCAAGATTGCGGGCCCCATTCCTCACATGCTCGACCAGGCGCTGGAGTGGGCCCGCCGCACCTTCGACACCTTCATCGTCACCGAGGCGGACGGCAGCGTGCACGACCGCTACGCCTACCCGCTTGTCGCCTTCCGGGAACTGATCGCGAACGCGCTCATCCACCGTGACCTGGATGCATGGTCGGCCGGGCTCGCCATCGAGGTCAGACTCCGCCGCGACCGGCTCGTCATCGCCAACCCCGGTGGCCTGTACGGGATCAACGTCGAGCGGCTGGGACGCGATCCGGTCACCTCGCCTCGCAACCGTCAGCTGGTAGAAATCTGCCAGCACGTCTACTCAGCCGCAACAGGCGCGCGAGCCGTTGAAGCCCTCGCTACCGGCATCCCTCTGGTCACGGAGGCTGTGAGGGAAGCGGGGCTCCCACCTGCCCGGTACTTCGATTCCGGTATCCGGTTCACGGCCCTGCTGAGGCAGCAGTCGCAGCCAGCGCCGCCAACGGCAACCGCGGTACCTGTCCTGTCAGGCCGCGACCAGTTGATATACGACCTCCTGGCGAGCGCGCCGCGCACGGCCTCGGAACTCGCCGCTCAGACCCAGCTGTCCGCCGACACCGTTCGCCGGAGTCTGCGTGCCCTTCGGGACCAGGGACTCGTCCGGCAGCATGGGGGACGAGGCCGGAAAACCACCTATCAACGGGCGTAACGTGACTTGGCCGAGGCCGGAATCTAGTCTGAAGGTCGGCATAACCGCTCCCACCGGCCCCGTCCGTGGCCTTTCCGCCCCCGTCCGTAAACTAGTCCCTGCCCGTCCGTGGACCGCGCGCACCCCGAAACCCGGCGCCCACGGGCGCATAGCGGACGGCGGCCGTCCCAAATCCCGCCTCGGAACGCATAACCACAGGTTAGCGGCATAAGCCTCGGATAGGAGGATAGGGCTGTAAAACCGTTGGCTTCGCCTACCCAGGTTCGAACCCTGGACCTGCCACCACACAAAACACCAGCTCAGGGGGTGTCGCACCCCTGGGCCTTCCCGGCCTATGCAGCCAGATGCCACCAGGGGCGGCCAGATGCCGGTAGCCGTGGGATATGCGTGGGATGGATCGCGCTGGAGCCAGGACTCCGAGGGCGTCATCAGAACTCCCGCAAAGCGGTGTCGATGCGCATATTGGCTACTTTGTCGCCGCCGTCGATGCACTTCGCATAGACGCGAAGCAGGACGTCGACGCTGTGCCCGGCACGTTCAGCGACCTGAGTCGCGGGTACCCCGGCGTTGCGCCAGAGGGAGACGGCAGCGTGCCGCAGATCGTAGAGCCGGGCCCTGCGCTGCCTTGAGGAAGCTGAGCAGCTCACACCAGAGCAGACCCGCACACACCGCATCGCCCGTGCCGTGACCCGTGACCTCATCCAGCTCTCGGGCACGCGGCCCAGACCCGAACTGCGCGACATGGCCGAGCGGTTCGGAGTCACACTCTGAGTAACCCGAGCACGAGGATCAAAGTCATGGCCAAGAACGACCCGCCGAAAAAGCAGCCCTGCCCGGCCTGCAACGGCCAGGGCGGATGGTGGGAGACTGGCAACGGTGAGAAGTTCGAGAACCGGCAATGGGTCAAGTGCCCGGCGTGCAACGGGACAGGCATCGCGCGTTGACTGACCCACTCCAGTGCCCAGAATGCGGCGGAAATGGCCAGCAGGTCATCGGCCCGCTCCGCATGGCATGCCCGTTCTGCCGCGGTCACGGTTACGTTGGTGACGACAACGAACCCGCCGGGCAACACGACGAGCCTCATCCAGCAGCACGACCGGTGTGGGAGGAATCAGCTGCGCGGACGCTCGCCGTCTGCCGCGTCTGCTTCGGCGCGGGGAAGGTCGTCAGCCTAGGCGGAACCGGTGAGCCGACCGGCGTCGTAGTCGAGCTTCCCTGCCCAGCGTGCTCAAGAGCAAAAGCGTCCCCGAAAAACGCGCGCCCGATGGCTTCAAGGGCGCTCGCCTGCGGCTCCCGCCAGGCGCGGGCCGAGCCCGCGCGAATGGATCGAGAGCTGAAGACGCGAAGTGCCGGAGACTGAGAGCGTGATGAAGGGCGAGCATGACCACCAGGGCCAGGGCCTCAGCGGGGAATGGGCGGGGGAAGGTCCGCGCCCGGGGCGTCGGCTGTGCCCCGCCCTCTCGCGCGGGGGCGGTGCCGGGCGGGGCGGCCGACGCGCGGCGGCTGTCCCCGCTTCCGGTGGGCCAATGGTTGCTCGCCGTAACGCAGGTCACGGGCACCACGCTTAGCTGATCAGTGCGGGTGACCCGTCCAACGGTGCCAACGATTCTTTCGCCGTGAAAGCACGCCGTCTAGGACGCTCCCGTTGGTCGCGTCTGCGACGGCGCACAAACCGCGCCGCCCTAGACCGTACGCTCCCACGGCAAACCCATTGGCACCTATCAGGTTGGACGGGGCAGACTCGCTGGCCGTAGTCTTCGCGTCTGTCAAGGCTAGGTTGACGAGAGAATCGCGCGTTCACCCTGTTGCCGGGTATCCTTGGCTTAACCCTAGCTCAGCGGATAGAGCAGCGTTTTGTCGAAGCGTCGGTCGCGGGTTCGAATCCTGCCGGTTCCACCAATGTGATGTCGCAGGACATCGGAATGACCCCGAACCTATGTCAGGGTTCGGGGTTTGGTTGTCCTCTGTCACGGCTTCTGTCCGGTTTTCTGTCCGGAATCGGTACGAATCTCAGGCTCAGCTTGATGCGGGACACATTCTCATGTGGCTGCCTCCTAATACTCAAGCACCACACCCTGAGAGCTGCTCTCTCCCCCGACTGTCTGCCAGGTAGCGGTGAGAGGAGCCGACGACGGAGCCACCTGCCAGGCCGCCGAGGTCCCGTTGAAGAACGACCAATACCCCGAGTTGTAGTACGTCCAGGGTGCCGCAGGACCAGTGTTGTAGGCATCGGCGGTGTCAACTCCGACAACCGCGACGTTTCCGGCCGCTTCTGGTGAAACGGTCCAGCTCTGATCACCGAGGTAGGGCGGATCAAAGACCTGGCCACCACCATTCACGTAGCCAGTGGCGGGAGCGTTGAACTCCACGGCGAAGGCGTCCCAGGCATTGGTCGGCGTGGTGACCGTGACCGTGTCGGCTGCGCCGGTCGTGTCCATGCAGACCCATATCTCGAAGTCAGCACCATCGTTGTACGAGTTGACGAAATGGAAGGTGCCCATCCCTGAGGAGACGCTGGTGACGGTGTCCGTCTCGGTGCCGGGGTTGGTCAGGGTCTGGATCATGAGAACGACAGAATGGCCGATCCCGGTGTCGTGAGCGAGCACTTGGTTGGACTGGCCACTACCGATGCTCGTGGTGTTCCCGTTAATGGTGCCTGTGTCGTCGGCCTGAACGAAGGCAACTGATGACGACGAAGGGGCAGGCGATGAAGGGGCAGGCGAAGGGGTAGTGCTCGTCCGCGGCGTGGGGCTGGGAGTTGTGGAAGTCGGGGTAGGCGTGGGCGTGGGGCTGGGAGTTGTGGAAGTGGGGGTCGGCGTAGGCGTGGGGCTGGGTGTGGTCGAGGTCGAGGTCGCGGTCGCCGAGGGCGGGGTCGCCGAGGGCGAGGGCGAGGGAGCGGGGGTCGTCGCAGGCGCCACCCGCAATGCCACTGCGGCGGTGACCGGCTGCCCTGAGGTCGGGGTGATCCTCCAGGACACCGGAGTAGCGAAGCCACGTATGCGTACCACACGGGTTGCCGCTGCCACCTGAGACGTGAAGGCGTCGTTGAGGCTTGCCGCCAGCGTCGCTCCGCTGTACGGGACCGCGGCGGCCAGATGAGCGCTCGAACCCTCTCCGTAGATCACGTCGTCAGTGGGAACGTTGATCATCAGCTGCGGCGCTGTTCCCGACGGTGACGTGGCGATGCCGCCGACCGGATTGCGCGGGTCGACGCCGGAGAAACCGAGGGTGACCATCGTCACCTGGTTGCGCGGTGTAACCGTCGCCTTGAACGCGGCGGGCACGGCTTTGCCGATGACGCTGAGGCACGCCACGAGACGGGTTGAGCCGTGAGTCACGTCGAGGATCCTGGACGATGGCGACGAACAGGTGATCTGAGACTTGGAGGGAGACTCCAGGTAACTGATCACGGCGTCGCCTTTGGCGAGTCCTTTCGGCGCCACGGTTGTTGGAATGCGCGCATCGATACCCGTGAACACCATGGCGCGGCCGGTCTGTTCGACCTGGACCTGCTTGACCAGGCTGACCGAGGACAGCGCGGCCGGGGCAGCGGTCCAGCGCAGGAGGCCTAGCACCAGGAGGGCGGCGACGAACAGGCCGACCGCGACTTGCAGCCACGGTGGGATGAAATGCCGGGGGCGTCTGCGGCTTGCCCCACCAGCATTGGGCCGGCTACGTCGGTGCGTCGTCTTGTCACGGGACATTTGCGTGGGTCCTCTTTTTTGATCGGCCACTTCTCAACAAATGCGATCAAGCTCCGTACCCGAGCGGTGACTCTGCGTTTCTGGCCACCGTGGGTTGAGATGCTACCGTTGTCGAGACGCGCGCAAGAGCTTTATGCAAATGTTGTAGAAGTTGTTCACGTTGCCGACTGTTGGTCGCAACTCACCAGGCACCGCGTGTCCGGCGGGAATTGCACCCAGCTTCAGCTGGGTAACTGGTGGTGACCGTCCAAGCGTGCCCTAACGAGAACCTCTCCAAGATCATCGATTTCCTGAACGCTGAATAGATTCACCGCCCCGCTGGATATCGCCTCGTACTCTTCCAGCTCTCGTCCGATTTCCTCGGCAAGTTCCAGATAACTGGAGCGCCTATTAGGCGGCGCTTCTTCGGAGGCGCGCAGAAGCTCTCCGCGCCTCTTTCGGGACGCGGAGGCTTGACGGCTGTTACTAAGCATGCTGGCCTTTCACGTATAGCCGAAGTCGCTGACGTCCTCGGCTTCGGCTTGAAGGGTTCATTCCAGCCAACCTACAGGCCAAGCCTGCTACCCGCAGGGTGGCCGACGGCGAGAGGATGAACCCGCTGGGAAGGAGTGGCGCGTTCCCGCCAAAGCAGGGGACGACGAACGCCAGGACGACGAGTACATGGGATATGCGCGGGATGAGCACAGGTCGCCGGAGGAGACGCGTCACATCGACGCAGGTCACATCGCATGCGTCAGCCACAGCGGGCATGGACTGTAAAACCGTCGGCTTCGGCTACCCAGGTTCGACCCCCGGACCTGCCACCACCTGCGAGAAACGCCCCGCTAGCTGCGCATTCTCCCGCTGGCGAGGCGTTTCTTCTGTGTCCCGGCGTGTGTCACCTTGTAGCGCTGTAGACCGTTGCGTTGCGGTGTCCACGGACGCATAGCGGACGGGCTTGGGGGCGCTGGGACGGTCGGTGCGCACCGTCGGCTGTTTCACGGACGGCCACGGACGGCGGCAGGTACGGACGAGCCACGGATGGGGTCTGCGATGGGCCCCGTGCGCGGCTCGGCGTTCGCGGCGGGCTGCGCGTGCACTTCGCTGCGTCCGCCTGCTGCACGGTTAGCTTCCCTGGCGGCAGGCCAGTGAAGAGCGAGCGAGCACAGGGCCGGCGCGGGAACACCGTCGCGGCGAACCAACGCGGGGGATCAGTTGGTGAATGCGCTAGCGGTCCGGCTGACACCGGCGGGGTAACGCGCAAAGCCTGCGGGCAGGCGATGGCATGGTTCGAGCTCCGGCGTTGGCCCACGCTCGTGCCGTAGGCCTCGCACGTACCTTCTCCATGCCTGCTAGTACTTGCACAGGCCCGGGCGCGCACCGCCATCAGCGGCCGGCTCTGCCCTCTCGATTCTGAGCGGGGCCTAGGCGTGTGATCACGGCGCATGCGTGCCTGTGGCGCACAGTAGCTCCGGGCGCCTTCATTGTTGTATCACAACAATGGTTATGATACAACAATGGTTATGACGGCGGTGAGTTCTCTTGCTCGTTCTGATCCTGGCGCTCGGCGCCGTTCCGTGGTGCTGTTCACATGCTGCCTGAGCGTGTTCATGGCTGGCCTCGACACCACGATCGTCAACGTCGCCTTGCCGTCGATCCAGAGGGCACTGCATGCGTCGGTGAGCGGCCTGCAGTGGACGATCGACGCCTATACGCTCGTTATCGCGTGCCTGCTGATGCTGTCGGGCTCGCTCGCGGACCGCTTTGGCCGCCGCCGCGTCTTCCAGGCCGGGCTGGCCCTGTTCTCGGCGGGGTCGCTGGCCTGCAGCCTGGCTCCGTCGCTGGGGTGGCTGATAGCCTTCCGCGGGCTGCAGGCCGTCGGCGGGTCGATGCTCAACCCGGTGGCGATGTCGATCACCGCTGGCACGTTCACCGACCGCGCCGGGCGCGCGAAGGCGATCGGCCTGTGGGGATCGGTCGCCGGGCTCAGCCTCGCCAGCGGCCCGGTGCTCGGCGGCCTGCTGGTCAGCGCGATCGGATGGCGCTCGATCTTCTGGATCAACGTCCCCGTCGGCCTGGCCGCGATCGCGCTCACGCAGCGGTTCGTGCCCGAGTCGCGGGCCGGGCATCCCCGGCGGCTTGACCTTCCCGGCCAGGTGACGGTCATCGTCTTGCTGGGCTGCCTGACCGCGGGAATCATCGAGGGGCCGCGGACCGGGTGGGGCTCGGCGCCGATTACCGTGCTGTTCGCGGCGGCCGTGCTCGCGGCGGCGGCGCTGGTCCTGATCGAGTCCCGGCGGCGTGAGCCGCTGGTCGACATGCGGTACTTCCGCAGCGCGCCGTTCTCGGGCGCGGCGCTGATCGGGGTGGCCGCGCTCGCGACCCTGGGCGGCTTCCTGTTCCTCAACACGCTGTATCTGCAGGACGTCCGCGGCTACAGCGCGCTGCACGCCGGGCTGCTGACGATCCCGATGGCCGTGACGCTCGGAGTGCTCTCCGTCGTCTCGGGCCGGCTGGTGGCCAGCCGCGGGCCGAAGTTCTCGCTGGTCGCGTCCGGCGCGCTGATCGCCGCGGGCGCGGTCCTGCTGGCCGGACTGACCGCGCACACCCCAGTGTGGTACCTGATCGTCGCCTACCTCGTCTACGGCGCGGGAGCGGGCCTGGTCAGCGCCCCGATCACCAACACCGCGCTGTCGGGCATGCCCCGGGACCAGGCCGGCGTCGCGGGAGCGATCGCCTCCACCTGCCGGCAGACCGGCGCGGCCGTCGGGGTCGCGGTCACCGGCGCGATCATCGCCTCCAGCTCGGCCGGCATCGCGGCTGCCAGCCACGCGGCGTGGGCGGTAGTCGCCGGCTGCGGAGTCATGGTCATCGCGGGTGGCATCGTCTCGACCGGATGCTGGGCGCTGGCCACCGCCGAGCGAAACGGCGCGCGCCTGGCTGCTGTCACGGGTCCCGCCCCCGAAGGAGCCCGGTGACTGCCCCGCCGCCCGCGCCACCGGGCACCGCATCCCGGGTGTGGACCGCCATGCACGAGTACGTCACCGGGCAGGACCGCAGGCGTGCCCTCCGCGCCGCCCTCGACCTCGGGCCCGGCAAGGCCGAGGTGCTGATCAAGCTGACCGGCGGCCCGATGACCCTGCGGGAAATCGCACTCGCCGTTGACGTCGATCCGCCAGCCGCGACCGCCGGCGTCAACCAGCTCGAAGCGCGAGGCCTGGTCCACCGCACCGCCCACCCCGACGACAACCGCCGCAAGCTCGTGCACCTCACTGAGGCCGGGCACGACACGGCCCGGCGCGCCCAGGCGATCCTCGCCGAGCCGCCCGCCGAACTGGCCCGCCTGGACTCCGAGGACCTCGCCCGGCTCGACGAGATCCTCACCCGGCTCCGGGCCGCCAGCACTGACCGCGCCACGCGCTGACCGCAGCCCCAGGCGCACAGCCGCCACACCCGCAACGGAAGGAGCCAGAATAATGCCCGCAAATCCTATCGGGCTCGCACTGCGCGGCCGGCGCGCCGGGCAGCACACCCTCGCCTGGGCCCGCCCCGGCCTGCAGGCCCCGGAGAACTTCGCCCTGACCAGCCCCGCCTTCGGCCACGGGGCGCCCATCCCGGAAAAACACCGCGGCAGGCTGTTCGGAGCGAACATCTCACCCGCGCTCAACTGGACACAGCCGCCGCTCGGCACCGCCGAGCTCGTGCTGATCGTGCAAGACCCCGACGTCCCGTTCGGGAAGCCGGCCACCCACGCGCTCACGCTGGGCATCGACCCCTCCGGCAGCGGCATCCCCGAAAACGCCCTCACCAACCCCAGCCCCGTCCCTGGCATCCGGCACGGGAAGGGCGCGATGGGCAAGCGCGGCTGGGCCGGCCCCCTGCCGCCCCGCTCACACGGCCCCCACACATACGTCTTCCAGCTCTTCGCCCTCGACCAGGCCACCGGCCTGCCAGCCAGCTTCACCCTCGAAGACACGCTCGCCGCCATCAAAGGCCACGTCCTCGGCCGCGCCCGGCTGGACGGAACATACGAAATCCGCTAGCACCCGCAGTCCAGCCCGGCGGGCC
>NZ_JASIAL010000320.1:0-7172 GCF_030042015.1 Trebonia sp.
GCAACTGCCCCGGCGTGTCGTCCCACAGCGCGGGACCCGCACTACCGTGCCAGGTCTCGGTGATCCAGCCACGCGACAGGTACAGCCGGTTGACCAGCTCAGGGCACTGCCACTCCTCGCCCGCAGGGACCCCGCCGACCTTGGACTGCGCTGCCGAGCAGTCCGCGCCAGTCCCCTCGTCCTGCCCGTTGCTCCGCACATCCACGCCCAGCCCGCCCAGCCACGCCGAGCCCGCAAGCAGCACGCTCCCGCAAGCACCAGGCGCGATGTCCGCCGACGCGCCAGCCGGGACGCCCGATCCCGCCACCACGACAGCCACGGCGCAGCACACCCCGGCCAAGAGGGCCAGCACCGCCCGGATCCCGCCAGCACCAGACCGCTGCACCGATCCCCCCTCACGACCGAGCTTTCCGGAAATCCCCTGACATATGAGACGCCCATGCCGGGAACACGGTTGACACGGTGCTGCCTGCCCAGCATGTAACCACCAGCCCGGCGACTCCCCTAGACCGCCCTTCGGCACTCGGCGTCACGCCGCGGGTGACGACCAGGGAGACGGACGAGTCCTACCTGCCGTTGCCGCGATCGGCAGATCATTCCCTGGGCTTCCCGGCCGTCGACCACTTCGCCGCCCGCTCGGCGGCACTCCGTCCGCTGCAGGACTCGTTCCCGCTGGATCGCCCTGCGGAGGGGTCAGGGGACCGGCGTTCAGCTCGCGGTGACGCCGTGCCGAGCGGCCGGGGTGAGCACCCGGCCAACGCGCTCTACCAGCAGGGTCATCTCGTAGGCAACAAGACCCAAGTCGATCGAGGTCGCGAGCACGGCCAGGCTAGCGCCATTGCTGATCGCCATCACGACCAGCACGCCGCGGTGCATCTCCACCACGGTCTGCGCGACCGGGCCGCCTTCGAAAACCCGGGAGGCACCTTGCGTAAGGCTGGCAAGGCCCGACGTGATCGCAGCGAGCTGGTCTGCGTGCTCTCGCGGGAACCCCGCAGAAATCGCCAGGGGCAGCCCGTCGGCGGACA
Organism: Trebonia sp.; assembly: GCF_030042015.1. Classification (GTDB taxonomy): domain Bacteria; phylum Actinomycetota; class Actinomycetes; order Streptosporangiales; family Streptosporangiaceae; genus Trebonia. The sequence goes on from NZ_JASIAL010000320.1 coordinate 1,029, forward strand.
CCACGATCGCACGGGCCACGCCCGGAACCCGCTCTACCAGGTTCGTGACCAGCCAGCTCAGATCCTGAGCAGGGCGTCCCGGCGTGCTCACACGCTCTCTCCTCTGGTCGTTTCAAGCGAATCACGACGGCCCGTTTGTCGGTGACGCCTGAAAACTGACCCGGCGGGGACCGGCGCTGGTCCGGAGGTCAGCCGCGGGTGCCGCGCAGGAATTCTGGCCGGGCGGGCAGACGCCATCGTCTTCATCGGAGGTCCCCTCTGGCAGGCGGTTGGAGCAGCCGCACAAGAGCGGTCCTGTTCCGCCCCGCCCGGGGAGGCGTAGTCCGGAAGTGAGAGGCCGATGCCGGTTGCACGCCAAATTTTCCTGCAAGTTTCAGGTGCAAGACATCGGTCAGCTGACGTATATCGAACCGGGTGGTGCGCGGCTCACAGCGGCAGCGCGCGCTGCGCGCTTCCGGCGGCCGTGACGGGCTACGGGAGCTACGGGAAGAGAGGCGACGGCTGATGCACTGGCGCCGACGCCCCGCGCGGAGCCCTGGTAGCCGGGGTCGAGCACGATCAGCGCGCGGGTGGCTCCGTAACCGTGGAAGCAGACGAGTCGCCAGTTCGGCCTTAGCGGCCGCTGGCCACCGGAACCGGCAGCCGGGCCGCCTGCCGCGCGCCGACCCGGCGGGCCCTGGCGGCCAGGGCCGCGGTGCGGGCAAGCAGCATCGCGACGGACAGGAAGATCAGCGCGTCGGTGAGCGCGCCCACGGTGATCTGGCTGGTCGTCAGCCAGTGGCCGAGCTGGGCGCCGAACACGTGGGTGGAACCGTAGGAGAAGTAGATGCGGGCGCCGACGACCGCGCTCCACAGCAGGGCGTACGGCATGCCCGCGTAGGAGGCGACCTTGCCGGTCCGCTCATCGGGGAACACGCGGATCAGCCCGGCGGCAAGGACGCCGAGCGCCAGGCCGGCCGCGGCCGCGGCCAGCTCGAGCAGCAGGCCGTTGCCTGACGTGGCGACGCCCGCGAAGTAGAACGGGACGATGATCGCCGCCGCGATGAACGGGCGCAGCAGCCGCAGCGGGGTGACGTACTTTCGTCCGAGGTCGGACATCAGCACGGCGCCCAGGATGATGAGGTTGGGGATCAGAACGCTGGCGTCCACGGGAACTCCTTGGCTGAAGCGTTTGCGGTGACGTGTGCCACGCTAGGCAGCGGACTCCTGCCGCCGCGTCGGCCCACAGCTCGATGCCGGGTCCATACCGGGTGGAGGTGCGCATGCCGGGACGGCGGAAGCCAGGTGGAGACGCCGACGTCCACCCGGGGTCAACCCCCGCGCCGGCGCGCGCCGCCGGACCCGCCGGATACGTTGGAGGCGTGTTCCGCTCCCTCGCCTCCGTCGCCGCGCGGGGCGACAGCGCGGCCGGCGTGCCGCCGTTGCTGATGGCCGTCCGGTTCCTCATCCTGGCGATGGTGCTGGTCACGGTTCCCCTGGCCACGCCGCACCCTGGAGTGGGGGCCCAGGGTGTCGCGGTCGCGGTCACGCTCGGCATCAGCGTCGTCGCGTGGCTCGTGTGGGAGTTCACCGGCCGCGCGCATCGGGTGGAGCTCCCGGCGCTTGTCGTGCTCGGGGCGGCCGGCGGCGCGCTGGCCGGCGTGTCGTCGCAGAGCCCGGCCATCGCGGTCGGCTGCCTGGTGACCGCCTCGGCCGGCGTCCGGCTGGACACCGAGGCGTCGCTTGCGATCACCGCCGAGACGGTCGCCGCGTTCCTCATCGCGGGCATCTCGACCGGGGCGCCAGCAGGGACGCTGGCGGGTTACTCGGCGGCGCTCATCGGGCTGTGGGCGTTCGGGCTGACCCGCCGCGCGTACGTGCTGCGTGCCGAGCAGGCCGAGCAGGCGCTCGAGCAGGCCCGCCGGGCGCACCAGGCCGAGAGCCAGGCGGCGGCGCTGGCCGAACGGGCGCGGATCGCCAGGGACATCCACGACGTGCTCGCCCACTCACTGGCCGCGGTGTCGGTCAACCTGCAGGCCGCCGAGGGCCTGCTCGCCTCGCTCCCTGACGAGCGCCCAGAACTCGCCAAGGCACTGGAGTGCCTGGAACGGGCCGGAGCCTTCACCAGGGAGGGGATGGTGGAGGTGCGCCGGGCGATCCTGGCGCTGCGGGACACGGCCACGGCCCCCGCGCCGCTGGCGGAGCAACTGGCGGCGCTGGCCAGGCAGTACCGCGCCGACGGCGACATGGCCGTCGACTTCACCGTGGCAGGAACGCCGCGGGCGGTGGCCGCCGAGGCGGCGCTGGCCGCCTACCGGACCGCGCAGGAGGCGCTGACCAACGCCCGCAAGCACGCGCCGGGACAGCCGGTCACCGTGTGCCTGCAATTCGAGTCCGCGCAGATCGCGGTGCAGGTCGCCAACCCGCTGCCGCCAGCCGACACGGCACGGCCGCTCGCGGCCGCCGGCACCGGATACGGGCTCGCCGGCCTGCGCGAGCGGGCCGCCCACGGCGGCGGCACGCTGACGGCCGGGCCGGCCGACGGACAATGGCGGGTATGCCTCAAAATTCCAGCATGACCCCGGACCCACGGGACACTCAGGACGAACCGGTCACGGTCGTCGTCGCCGACGACCAGTCGGCGGTCCGCGAAGGCCTCGTGCTGCTGCTCGGCACCCTGCCGGGCATCACCGTCGCAGGCCAGGCGGCGGACGGGGACGCCGCCATCGAGCTCGTCGCCGCGACGCTCCCGGACGTGGTGCTGATGGACCTGAACATGCCCGGCGGCGACGGCGTGACCGCCACCCGCCGCATCACCGCCGAACATCCCGGCACCCGCGTCGTCGTGCTGACCACCTACGCAGACGATGAGTCCATCATCGGGGCGCTGCAGGCCGGCGCGCTCGGCTACCTCACCAAGGACGCGACCAGGGCCGAGATCGGACGGGCGCTGCGGGCCGCCGCGGCTGGCCAGGCCGTGCTCGATCCAGGGGTGCAGCAACGGCTGCTGTCGGCCGCTGTCCGCGCGCCGGAGATGTCCGCCCCCGGCGCCCCCGGCGCCCTAGGCACCCGGGGCGGAGCGGACGATGAGCTGACGCCGCGCGAGTCGGAGGTGCTGCGGCTCATCGCGGCCGGCCAGTCCAACCGGGAGATCGCCCGGGCCCTGTTCGTGAGCGAGGCGACCGTCAAGACGCACGTCAACCGGATCTTCGCCAAGACCGGCTCACGGGACCGCGTCCAGGCGACGCGCTACGCCTACGCGCACGGCTACGCCAGCCCGGCCTCGTCCTGATCCCGGTCGACCCGCTGTCCTGGCCGTCCTGCGGGCCTGGCCGCGCCCAGCCTCGCGGCCTGGGTCGCGGCGGCGCTCCGGGTCGGCGCGTCCAGCTTGGCCAGCACCGCCGACACGTGATGGTCGACGGTCCTGACCGAGATGAACAGCTTGCCGGCGATCTCCGCGTTCGTGTGCCCGGTGCAGATCAGGTCGAGGACCTCCTGCTCGCGCCTGGTCAGCCCGAGCGGGTGCTCCCGGGTGGCCGTCCGGGGTCCGGCCGGAATCGAGTGAATGCCAAGCCCGCGCATCGTCTGCCGGGTCAGCCGGACCGTGGCCGACGCGCCAAGGCCAGCGAAGATCCGCAGCGCTTCGTGCAGCGCCGCCTCGTCCGCGGACCCGAGCATGGCCAGTCCGGCCTCGTAGGGGCAGCCAAGGTCTGCCCAGAGGCGGGCCGCGGCGGCCCAGTCGCCGTCGACCTCGCGCTGGTAGGGACTGGCGACCGCACCGCGTGGCGGCCGGTCGGAGGCGGTGCGCCGCAGCCAGACCGCGACAGCTCCCCGCTCCCATTCATCGCCGCCGCCGGCCACGTCGTCGGCCAGCTCGGCCTCGCGGCGGGCGTCCGCCAGCCTGCCGTCCAGCCAGCACGCCTCGGCCCGGGCTAGCCGCACGGGCACGATGCGCTGCGGCTCACCGCCCTTGTCGGCGAGCTCCGCCGCCGCGTCGAGATACTCCCAGGTGCCTGGCTGGCTCCGGCGGCCGCTCACCCTGCCGAGCTGGTACAGCACGCTGACCCGCTGGATCGGGGACGGGCCGCCGGCCAAGAGCTCCTGGCAGAGTGCCGACACCTCATCCCAGCGGCCCGTCGCCTCCAGGACGCTGGCCTGGCCAATGCGCAGGCAGATGACGTAGGTAGTGACGTCATGGTCGTCGCAGTAGGCGATCCCCGCGGTGTAATAGGGTTGTGCGGCGGCCCACTCATGTCGATCGACATGGCAGGCGTGCAGGTTGGCGTAGGCCCGGGCCGCCGCAGCCTCATGCTGGCCGGCCAGCGCGACGTCCAGGGCCTGGCGCAGCGCGCCAGCCCACTCCCCGCCATTCTTGTGGCTGGCACACGCCTCGCTGTTCAGCGCGTCACTGAGCACTTCGGTCAGGCCGAGCGGCCCGGCGACCGCCTGCGCCTGGCGGGCCAGCCTGATCGCATCATTGCTGGCGCCGTGTACCATCAGCGTCCCCGCCTGAGTGGCATACGCCCAAGCCAGCTCGGCGGTCGGACCCAGCGGCTCGAGCAGCGCTATCGCTTCCCGGCCGGCGGCGATTCCCGCTTCTCCCCTGCTCAAGTAGCCCAGTGAGGAGGCGAGCCAGCGGAGCGTGTCACCCTCGCGCAGCCGGTCGCCCACGTCGCGCCACAGGCCGAGCGCCCGCTCCCGGGCATCCGCCGCCTCCTGCCAGCGGTCAAGCAGCGATGCCTCATACGCGAAGCCGTCATGCAGGCTGGCGACGGTGGCGGGATCGGTCCCGTCCGTGCAGCGCAGCGCGCGTTCGTACTGGGCGACCGCCTCACGGTGCGCGCCCAGCGCGGCAGCCCGGCGGGCGGCCGCGGATGCATGGCGGAGCGCCGCCTGTCGATCGCCGGCCGCTTCCGCGTGAAACGCCATCCGGGCGTCGTCGTCGCAGCCGAGATCCTGCAGCGTCGCCAGGATCCGCGCATGGATGGCGGCGCGCCGGTGCGCGCCGACCGCCTCGGCAACCGCGAGCCGGGCGATCTCGTGCCGGAAACGCAGCGCCATGCCGTCCGCGGCGAGCAGCCCGGACGCCAGCAGCTCGTCGATGGCCGGCGCCGCGCAGCCGGCGACGGACTCAACCAGCCCGAGCTCTACCCGGGTGCCGATCAGCGCCGCCGCGTCCAGCACGGCGCGCGACTCGGTGCCCAGCCGTGCGGCCCTGGCCAGCACGGCGTCCCTGGCGGACGCCGGCACCTCGCCCGTCCCGGCCTGCACGGCCTGGCTGACATAGAACGGGTTACCGCCGGTCAGCCGGTAGAGCGCGGCCTGGTCGAGGCCGCTGCCCTGGGCCAGCACCGCGACCGCGGCCGCGGACAGCGGCGGGAGGCTGATGCGCCGGACAGACCGCTGGGCAGCCAGGTCACCCAGCGCGACGCGCAGCGGGTCCGTCGCGGTCAGGCCCTCATCCCGGTAGGTGACCAGCAGCAGGACCGCGGCGTCCCTGATCCGCCTGCCAAGGTAGCGCAGCAGGTCAATGGTTGCCTCGTCGGCCCAGTGGGCATCCTCCACCACCAGCACGTGCAGCTCCCCTGGCAGGCTGACCTGCCGCAGCAGGGCGCTGAACAGCTCCTCGCGGGGAGCACCGGCCCGGCACAGCTCGAGCAGTTCCCCGCCGAGCTTGCCGGCGATGTCGAAGAGCGGGCCGAGCGGCCGCGGGGTGAACAGGCCGTCACAAGCCCCCCAGGACCAGGTCGCGTCAGGCAGGCCGCGCTGTGCCTCATCGACCAGCGCCGATTTGCCGACTCCCGCCTCCCCGGCGATGAGCAGCAGCCGACCCTCCCCGTGCCGGGCATGGTCCGCGTACTCCGCCAGCGAGGCCAGCTGCGCTTCTCGCTCAAGCAGCGGCATGTTACCAGTCTCCCCCACATCCGGACCGCCTGCTACCAGGCATTACATATCTGCAGGGCAAGCGCCGCAAGATGGGTAAGCGCGCGGGAAAGCTAGGCAGCCCCAGGGTGAAACTGGGGAACCGCTCCCGATGCGGGGCGCCGGCGTGCCGCCATAGGTTCGGGCTGGCTGCGATGACCAACCGGAAAGGGAGCGATCCGCATGAGCAACCACCCCGACATCCTGGCGGCGCTGGCGCGGGAGCGGCAGCAGGCGATGCTG
>NZ_JASIAL010000321.1:0-19280 GCF_030042015.1 Trebonia sp.
GACGAAGTCGATGGCCAGCCGGGCGATGGCGTAGCGCAGCGCGGCCCGCGCCCCGGGGGACAGCGGCCGGGCGGGCTGTTCGCCGGCGGCCAGGGCCAGCTCGATGATCTGGTCGATCACGGTCATGTCGGCGTGGCCGGTGACGACCGGGACGATCATCGCGTCGCAGGCGGCGGTCTCGGCGCCGGCGCCGGTCAGGTAGCCGGCCTGCCCGGCGCGGGCGCCGAGCCAGGCCTCCTCGATCGCGGAGGCGCCGGGCTGGGAGCGCAGCCAGGGAAACGGGATGTGCGCGATCACCTGGGTGTCGGCCCCGGCCCGGTCCGGCACCATCCGCGCCCGGATCAGCAGTTCGCAGCCCAGCTGCAGCGCGTCGTGCCACCGCTGGTCCTCGGTGCGGGTGTCTTCGGGGCCGTGCCTCTTGCCCAGTGCTTCCAGCACGGCCTGGACGGCGGCATTGCATTCGGGGGTGAGGTTGCCGCGGATGACGGCGGCGCCGCCGAACGTGGTCCCGACCGCCAGGTACCGGTCGTCGAACCCGTCATCGTCGTCCGCGTCAGGGTGCTGGGCGCGCCACTGTTCCCAGGCGGCGGCCGCGATCAGCGTCAAGTCATCCAGGGAGGCGCCGGCGGCCGCCGCGGCGTCCAGCAGGATCTTGCCGGTCTGGGCGCGCAGCTCTTCGGGGAGCTTCCTGGTCAGCTCGGTGATCTCCCGCCCGCAGGACTCGGAGACCTGCCCGGCGGCCATCGCGTCGGCCACGCCGGGGTGGGCGCTGAGCCGGCGCATCTGCCGGACCTCGGCCTTGGCGTCCTTCCTGGTCATCTGGGTCCTGGCGGCCAGCCAGGAGGCCGAGGTCCCGTACCCGTCGGCGTCGTGGGCGCCGGCCGCGTCGAACCGGCGCAGGAAAGCGGCGTGCGCCGCGGCGAACTTGGCCCGCAGCCCGCCCAGCGATATCAGCACCTCCCCGATGGCAGCGGTGTCAAGATCGGCGGCCGCCGGGGAGTTCAGGAAGTCCAGCCCCGCACGGGTTACCCGTAGCGCGTCGGCAACACTGCATAGGGTGCCGCCGTTCGCGCCTTCGCTGCCGGTGCACATGCTGGACCACCTCCCCCGGAGATCGCGCTGGCTGTCCGCGCCTTATGCGCTGTCGTCGTCTTATTGGAGGGCTTATCTATATATTAGCTTATCTGTTCTAGTATTACAACTAAGATTTCAAGATCTTTTAAAATAATGCCGCCTAGATATGTCGCCGCTAGTGCGTCGGCCACGAACGTTCACCGGGTCGGCTGACATATCACGGTGATTGCCTCCACACTCGATCGTGAGATGGGCCGAGCGGCGTGGAGGCGTGATGGCAGAGCCGGTGCGGGCGCGGCGGCTGACTGATCAAGAAGGGCAGCGGCTGCAGCAGATCGTGCGGCGCGGCAGGCACGAGCCGGTCCGGTGCGGCGGGCGATGATCATCATGGCGTCGGCGCCGGGCACGCTGGTGCCGGTGATCGCGCGGCTGGCCGCGGCCGGTGAGGACACGGTGCGGGACGTGATCCACGCGTTCAGCGCCAGGGGCTGGCCGCGCTGGACCCTCGGTGGGCGGGCGGCCATCCCCGCCGGATCAGTCCGGATCAGTGATGAGGATGTCGAGGTCATCGTCGCGGCGGCCAGGACCCGGCCGGAGAAGCCGGGCCAGCCGTTTACCCGGTGGAGCCTGCGCAAGCTGGCTGACTATTTAGCGGGCCGCCCGGAGCGGCCGGTGCGGATCGGGCGGGAGCGGCTGCGGCAGCTCTTGCATGCCCGCGGCAGCTCTTGCATGCCCGCGGCATCTCCTTCCAGCGGACCCGGACCTGGAAAGACCCGGCCGATTCGGACCGGGACGCCAGGCTGGACCGGATCGAGTACGTGACCAGCCATTACCCGGACCGGTGCTTCGCCTTAAAGCCGCTGGCAGGTCACGGAAGCTGGCCGGGATGCTGCACGATGCCGGAACCGAGCAGGGCCTGCCAGCCGAGGATCTGGCCCTTGCGGAAGCGCGCCGTCTCGTCCAGTCCGGTGCTTGAGTGCGCCCTGACCGCGACGTCGACGTAGCCCATGTAGGCGTAGGTCTTCGGGTTGATCACGATCTGCTCCTCGAGGTAGCCCTCCTGCACCGTGGAGAAGCCCACTCCGGTCCGGCCCGCCAGGTCGGTGACCGAGCGCTCGAAGCGCACCACGGGATCGCGGGCCGGCACCCCGTACAGCGCGGCCAGCAGCCGGGGCGGCAGCACGACGTTCTGCATCAGCGCCTGGACCGCGGTGAAGACGCCCGCGTTGCCGGTGCCCTCGGCGCCGATCGGATCGGGTTGGCTGCTCAGGTTGTCTCGGATGACCGCCATGAGCCGGGCCGGGCTGGTCGGCAGCGAGTTCAGGTAGGCGTAGCTCACCGGCGGCCAGCCGAACGGGGCCGGCGCCACGGCCTGCCCGGTCTTGGCGGAACGGGGCAGGTTCGAGGCCACGATGACCAGCTTCCCGTTCTTGAGGTACGCGTACTCCTGGTAGTCCGCCCGGGTCCAGGTCTGCTGCTCCAGACGGCCGGCGGGCGCCCCCTTCAGGTAGCCGCCGGTGCCCGCGGACGACGTCGCCTGCAGCACGTCGGTGTAGATCCACTGGCGCGGCCCTGGATTGAACGCCGGTCCCGCGGTCGCGGCGCGGGTCGCGTAGTCGACCAGCTGGGCCGCGGTGCCCGCGGGTCCGTAGCTGGGCACGACGGCCGGGTGCGGTGCGCCGGCCGCTGCGATCCGCCGCCGCTCGCCCCGGCGGTGGGGAAGGTCTCGGCGATCACGTCCGCCGCATCGTCCGGGTTGCCGGTACGGCGCAGCACGCAAGGTTGCTCCTTTCGACACCAGCCACATGTCCGCGGCAAGCCCGGGCATTTCAGTGTCGAATCGGAGCTAGGAGTGGGCGCCCCAGACCATCAGCACGAGGATCGCCAGCCAGATCAGCGCGACGATGCCGGACATCGAGGCGATCCGGCCGCGCTCGACCGCGGCGATCTTCAGCTCGGCGGCGACCGCCGTCGAGACAGGCTGGGCGCCGCCCGCCGCCTCCCCGTCCGGTTCGGCTCCGTCCTGTTGTTCCGAACGGTCCGTGGCGTCTGTGCCCGCCGCCCCCGTCAGCGCGGTCAGGGCCTTGCGCTGGTCGCGCACGATGAGGACGAGCAGGACCGCCGCGACCACGTAGAGGGTGATCGACGCGGAGATCCACGGCTTGCTGAAGTCGTGGAGCTGCTCGGTGATGACGAGGCCGAAGATCAGCACGAGCAGCGAGCCGATCGCGTAGATTCCCGTGACCCGGCACAGATAGCGGAGCACGACGGCGTTGCGGCTGCGGATATAACGCGGCGTTGCCATCGTTGCCGCCGTCGCCGGCCCGATCGTGAAGACGGCCGCGGCAATGTGCAGCCACAAGATGGCCCGGTCGGCAAACGACATGCGTCTCTCCTAGAGGGCGCGCCTAGGGCGAACCGCAGCCCGGGACCCGGACGTGGGCGCCGGATCCCGGGCCGCGGTTCCGCGTGCCCGCGGCCCGCTTAGCGGCCCGCGGGCTCCTTCGTGGCGGAACTGGCCGGCGTGACCGCCTTGCCCTTGTACCTAAGGGCGAACCAGGCGCCGACCGCGAAGACCACGCCGACGATCAGGCAGCCCGCGGCGCGCAGCGGGTGATGCCCTGTTGAACCCACTGTCTTCCCGCTCACCGTGAGGGTCGCGTGGCCGAGGAACGCGGGCAGGGAACCCGCAGGCACGGCCACGTAGATGATGCCGACCACGATGAACACGAGCGCGATGACAGCCAGGATCACCGCTGATACCGTCCGGCCCGTGGAGCTGCCGGATCCACTCGAGGGACTCACGTCGTCCTCCTGTTTGCTTAGTCACCTTGCCGCCGCGCGCGCGGCGCTGGGCTGTGTGATGCTGATACGGAATCTGTAGCGGCAAATCTACCGCTGACGTCTGGCACCGCGTGTCCGAAGGAAGTCGTTCACGACATATTCGCCGAGATGTTCCGGTGCTGCCCGGATCACACGGCCGCCGTTCCGCCTGGCTACATTGTCCACGAACGCGCTCAGCCGGTCGTCCTCGGCCAGCATGAAAATGTTCAGCGCGGCATGCCGCCTGGTCATCTTGTCGACCTCGGCCAGCGTTAGCTCGATCGTCTCCGGTGACGGCGGCCAGTCGAACCACGGCCGGCCGTCCCGCTGCAGGTGCGCGGTCGGCTCGCCGTCGGTGACGATCAGCACGACGGGCTCGTGCTCGGGGTGCCGGTCCAGGTGGCGTCCGGCCAGCATGAGCGCGTGGTGCAGGTTGGTGCCCTGCACCATGTCCCAGCCCAGGCCGGCGAGCTCGGTCTCGCGCAGCTCCCTGGCGTAGTTCGAGAACCCGACCACCTGGATGGCGTCCTGCGGGTACTTGCTGCGCAGCAGCGCGTGCAGCGCGAGCGCGGTCTGCTTGGCCGCCGCCCAGGTGCCGCGCAGCGCCATCGAGTAGGACAGGTCGACCAGCAGGCACACCGCGGCCGCGCTGCGCCGCTCGGTCTCGGCCACCTGGAAGTCGTGCGCGCTGAGCTTTACCGTGCCGTCATGCCCGCCGTTCGCCGCCGACCTGAGCAGGGCATTCCTGACCGTTCCGGGGACGTCGATCGGCTGCTCGTCGCCGAACTCCCACTCCCGGGTCGCGCCGGTCATGTCCCCGGCCTGCCCGGCGTCGCGCAGGTCGTGGTCGCCAAGGCGCCGGCCGTTCTCAAGCCCGGCGAAGACCCGGCGCAGCGCGGTGTCGCCGAGCCGGCGCACCGCCTTGGGGGTGAGCTCCAGGTTGCCGCCGTTGTTGGTCAGGTAGCCCTGCCGCTGCAGCTCGCGCTCGATCCGCCGCAGCGCTTCCAGGTCGTCGACCGCCTGCCTGCCGAACGCGCGGCGGACCGCCTCCTCGTCGACGTCGTCCAGGCTGGCGCCCGCGTAGTCCTGGGCGAGCGCGTTCTCCAGGTCGGCCAGGTCGGCCAGGTCCGCGACCGCGCTCGTCGCGTCGCCGAGCCCGAGCGGCGCCTCGCCCGACATCCGCACCCCGCGCTGCGGCCTGCCAAGCTCCGGCCGCCGCGCGCGCAGCGCGTCGGCGAGCGCGGCCATCTCCGCCGCCAGCCCGGCGTCCTCCATCGCCTGGGCCATCAGGTCGGCGAGCTCCTCGCGCTGCTCGTCGGACAGGGACGCGAGCAGCCGCTCGGCGGCCATCATCCGGCGGACGAGCGAGTCGACAAGCTCCTCCAGGTTCCGCGGGTTGTCGGGGAACATGTCGCCGAACTCCGCCATGAAAGCCTCGAAGTCCGCCGGCGTGTGCTCGCCGCGGCTGTCGGCGTCCAGCATCGCGCGCAGGTTCGCGAGCATGTCCTTGACCCGCTGGATGGCCGCCGGGTCTGGGTTGGTCAGCGCGTTCTTCATGCCGCGGAACTGGCTGTCAAGAACCTCCCTGCGCAGCAGGTCGCGCAGCCGCTGGAACGTCTGCCTGGCGGCCGCCGACCGCCAGTCGTAGTCCGCGAGCTGGCGGATCGCCTGCGCGGTGTCCGACGGCAGCGCGTCCAGGTCGGCCTCGCGGAGCCTGGCGTCGTCGCTCGGGTCGGGGAACAGCTCGGCGCGCTCCTGCCCGATCGCCGTGTCGAGCAGCGCGCGGGCCTGCTCGAGCATCCCGTCCAGGCGCCCGCGGCCTCGCAGCTCGCGGGACCGCTCGCGGACCCGCCGCAGCAGGTCGTCCAGGCCGCGGCGGCCCTGCCAGCCGCGCCGCAGCAGCTCGCGCAGCGCGTCCGCCGGGGTCCCGCCGCCCAGGATCGAATCGCCCATGTCGTCGAGCGCCCCGCGGACGTCGTACGGCGCCGCGAGCGGATCGGGCCCGCCGTCGTACTCCCCGTACCGGTAGTTGGCCATGTGGTACTCCGATCTCACCCGCGTCCTTACCCAGCCCGCCGCCGCTTACCCGGGAGCCCGCTGCTACCCCGCTCGTCCGCGCGCGGTGCGGGCACGTCAGTCGCCACCCCTCGTTCGGGAAAATGAATTTATGTCCTATACGTGGAGGTTCCGTCGCTTGTGTCCTTGGAGAGGCGGCGCAGCAGGTACAGGCCCTCGAGCGTGAACTCGATGGCCGCCGCCGCCTCGCCGAAGGACTCCCTGCCCTCCATGCCCAGCCGTGCCATGACCTTGGCGAGCCCTGGCACCTCGCCGGTGCGGCGCAGCAGCTCGGTCGCCGAGACCAGCTCGCCCGACTCGATCGTGCCGCCGTCGTCGAACTTGGCGAGCAGCCCCGACAGGTCCGCGCCGCCGAGCCGCGACCGGAACGTGTCCGCCACCGCGCGCCGCAGCAGGTGGGCGAGGATCTCCTCCTCGCGTCCTTCCTCGCTGACCTCGAACTCGACCTTGCCGCGCAGCGTGTGCACGGTCGCGGGCAGGTCGCAGACCCGGGCCACGGGCACCTCGTCGTGCGCCTCGGCGACCAGCGCGGTCCGGCGCACCGCGGCGGCCGCCGCGCTCTCCGCGGCCGCGATCGCGAACCGGGCGGAGACCCCCGAGCGCGCGTCGGCCGCCGGGGACTCCCTGACCAGGCGGGTGAACCGCGCGATCACCTCGACGAGGTGCTCGGGCAGCTCGGCGCCGGGGTCCTTGCCGTCCCAGGACACCCGCGCCTCCTGGTTGACCAGGGCGAGCTCGTCCTCAAGCGACAGCGGGTAGTGGGTGCGGACCTCCGCGCCGAAGCGGTCCTTCAGCGGGGTGATGATCCGGCCGCGGTTCGTGTAGTCCTCCGGGTTCGCGCTGGCCACGAGCACGATGTCGAGCGGCAGCCGCAGCGAGTAGCCGCGGACGCCGATGTCGCGCTCCTCGAGCACGTTCAGCAGCGCGACCTGGATGCGCTCGGCCAGGTCGGGCAGCTCGTTGAGGCAGAAGATCCCGCGGTTGGTGCGGGGCACCAGGCCGAAGTGAATGGTCTCCGGGTCGCCGAGCGTCCTGCCTTCTGCCACCTTGACCGGGTCGATGTCGCCGATGAGGTCACCGACGCTGGTGTCCGGCGTGGCGAGCTTCTCGCCGTAGCGGTCGCCGGCCTGGCGCCAGCTGACCGGCAGGTCGTCGCCGAGTTCGGCCGCCAGCCGCCGGCAGCGGGTGCAGGCCGGGACGTACGGGTGGTCGTTGATCTCGCATCCGGTGACCACGGGGGTCCACTCGTCGAGCAGGCCCGCCATCGTGCGGATCAGCCGGGTCTTCCCCTGCCCGCGCTCGCCGAGCAGGATGATGTCGTGCCCGGCCACGAGCGCGCGCTCGACGTGGGGCAGGACGGTCTGGTCGAAGCCGACGATGCCGGGGAACCGGTCCTGTCCGGCCCGCATCCTCGCGAGCAAGTTCTTTCTTATCTCCTGCTTGACCGTCAGGTAGACGTGGCCGCTGGCACGCAGGTCACCGAGCGTCGCCGCCGCGGGTGGCCTGGCCTGCCGAGCGCTTGCGCTGGGCTGCTGGCTGTTTCGCTGCACGGCTCCGACACTATGTCGGCAACGCGAGTGTTCGCATCTTCCGCAGGTCAGCGGCGCGCGTTCGCGCGTGGACTATGGTCTACCCCGTGACGACGATTCCCTCGCTCGTGCAGCCCGACGACGTGGTCGCCGCCCGCGAGCTGCTGAGCGACGTGATAGCGCAGACCCCCCTGCTGCACTCGCGCGTGCTTTCCGAGGTCTGCGCCGGCCCGGTCTACCTCAAGTGCGAGAACCTCCAGCGGACCGGGTCGTTCAAGGTGCGCGGGGCGTACACGCGGATCGCCAGGCTGTCGGCCGCGGAGCGGGCCCGCGGCGTGGTGGCCGCGAGCGCGGGCAACCACGCGCAGGGCGTGGCGTTCGCGGCGGGCCTGCTCGGCACCACCGCCACCGTGGTCATGCCGGAACGCGCGCCGCTGCCCAAGGTCGCCGCTACCCGCGGCTACGGGGCGACAGTCGTGCTGCACGGCACGTCGGTCGAGGACGCGCTCGACGAGGCGCTGCGCTACGCCGCGGCGACCGGGAGCGTGTTCATCCACCCCTACGACCACGCGGACGTCGTGGCGGGCCAGGGAACGCTCGGCTTCGAGATCATCGAGCAGTTCCCTGGGGTGCGGACGATCCTCGTCCCGGTCGGCGGCGGCGGCCTGGCCGCCGGGATCACGGTGGCGGTCAAGAGCCTCGACCCGCAGGTCAAGGTCGTCGGCGTGCAGGCCGAGTCCGTGGCGGCGTACCCGGCCTCGATCGCCGCCGGGCATCCGGTGGCCGTGCCTGCCCGGCCGACGATCGCCGACGGGATCGCGGTGAGCAGGCCGGGCGACATCGCCTTCGCGATCCTCGCCGCGCAGGCCGACGGGTTCGTGACGGTGTCCGAGGCGGCGCTGTCGCGCGGGCTGCTGCTCTGCCTCGAGCGCGCCAAGCAGGTGGTCGAGCCGTCGGGGGCGGCGGCGGTCGCCGCCCTGCTCTCCTACCCGGGCGAGTTCGAGCCGCCGGTCGCCGCCGTGCTGTCCGGCGGGAACATCGACCCGCTGCTGCTGTCCAAGCTGCTGCGGCACGGGCTGACCGCCGCGGGGCGGTTCCTCGGGCTCCGCTGCCGGCTGCCCGACTACCCCGGGTCGCTCGCGGGCCTGCTCGGCCTGCTCGCGGTCCTTGGCGCGAACGTGCTCGAGGTGAGCCACGAGCGGCTCGCTCCGGGCCTGCGGGTCGACGAGGTCGAGGTCGTGCTGCACGTGGAGACCCGCGGCCCGGATCACTGTGCCGACGTCAAGGCCAGGCTCCAGGCCGCGGGGTACGTGCTCTCGTTCGGTTAGGGCACGCCGATCGTCTTCCGGCGTGGCTAAGAAACCGGGGTGACCTCCACGTCGACCCAGCGAACCTCGCCGTCGTCCGAGCTGTCGAACGTGTCCGGGTACAGGAACGTCCCGGTGTTGGTCGCGTCGTTGATCTGATAGGTGCTGTTGCCCGGGCCGATTTTCCCGAGCGGAATCGTGGGCACGGTGCCGTTTGACGCCGCGGGTGCGGCCTTGGCCACGTTGGGCGAGTACAGCGGCCCGTTCGTGATGCCGTCAGGCACCGTGGCGGGCCCGGTCACCACGCCCGTGGTGTCGTTGATCTGGGCGCCGTAGTAGAAGCGCTGCTCCTGGAAGAAGTAGTACTCGTAGTCCATCACGGTGCCGCCGCCGTAGCAGTAGATGGCGGTCTTGTACTTGCCTGGCGGCAGCGTGATGCCGTCATAGGCGCTGTAGATCCAGCCGTCGCCCGGCTTGGCTGGCTTGCCCTCGGCCGTCCGCCAGTCGGGAAGCTTCGCCGGGTCGGGGCCGGCCGTGCCCTGCATGGTGCCGTCGACAATCTCCTGGGTCGCGATGTCGAAGATCGCGCACGCGCCGGGCAGCAGGACCGCGGCGGGGGTGTCTGACAGCGGATTCGCGAGCGGGGAATAGAACCAGATCTTGTTCAGCCTGCTCTTGGCGGAGAGCCAGAACTCGGTACCGCAGGACTGCTCGTTCGTGTCCGCCTCGTCGGAGTCGGTCCCCTTAGGCGGCGCGACGATCCGCGGCATGCCCGGCCACAGGCGGTACGAGCTGCCGGCCGGCGCCTTGGTGGTGATCTGGACGTCCAGCCAGAAGAACGGGTACTCCGAGCTGTAGGCAGGCACGACCTTCGTGGGGTTGTCGCCCGTGGTGGCCGCGCACTGGTCCGTCGAGTTGGGTCCGCTCGACGGCGCGACCAGCGGGCCGTTGGCCACCCCCTTCGCCCAGGGATCGCCCGGACCCCACATCTTGTCGGTCACGGGAACCCCGCCGACCGCGGCGGTCTCCAGCTGGTAGGAGGTGGCGATCGACAACGGCACGGCGTGCGGCAGCGGGACGTAGTTCCACCGGCCGCGCACGAGCTTGGCCGAGGTGACGGTCGTGCCCGGGAGGATCTCCCCGGTGTGCACGTAGTCCGGCCCCAGGTACGGCAGCCACAGCGTGAACGTCTGCCGCGCGGTGGGCTGCCCGTCTTCGCAGACCCAGAGCCAGTAGCCCTCCAGCCAGCCCGCGCCGGTCGTCAGCTCGAAGAACAGGCTGGTGACCAGCCCCGCGCTCCCGGTCGGCGCGGCGGTCTTCGGCCCCTTGCGGGTGCCGAACAGCCGGTAGGTCCCCGCCGCGGCGGCTGGCTGCTCAGCGGCGGCCAGTTCGGCTGCCATGGCGCTCCGCCGGGCAGGCGCGGCGCCCCTGGCCCGGTCCCGGTCCGCCAGCGCTGCCCCGCCGACAAGGCCCACCGCGGCGCCGGCCAGCGCCACGCCGACCGCACGGCGGCTGAAGTGCGGTGCGCCTTCGCGCTGCGCCGGTCCTCCCGCGCGCTGCGCCGGTCCGCCCGCGTCCGCGGCACCGGAGGCGTCAATTGCCCTTGCGTCATCCATCGTTACGTCACCCCGCTCAGATCGGCTGCTTGCTCAGCCTGGCGATGGACGGTAGCAGGGCAAAAGTGGCTAAATCAGCGGAAGTTTATATATTTTACGATACGTTCGCGTATCGACTCGGGCGGTCGTCGGCGGGGCGGGCATCGCGGCAGGAACGCGGCAGCGATGCGGTGGCTGACCGGCTACGCTGCGCCGATGTCCCGGGTGAGGTCGTCGGCCAGCTCCAAGACGATCCCGCGCAGCTCCGCCCGGTCCGGCAGGCGGAGCGTGTCCGGCCCGCCCTGGTCCGCGGTGCCTGGCTCCAGCGTCTCGCGCATGAAGAACATGCACGACGCGCTGGCGGCGAAGATCGCCGCGGCGGCGCGAATCCGCGCGCGCGGCGGCGCGTTCGGGCCGGTGATGATCTCCACGAGCGCGTTCAGCCTGGGCCGGAACTGCCCGAAGCGGTGCTTGCCCCCGTCGGAACCGCTGTCGGAGCCGCTCAGCGACGCCTGGTTGCGCTCGAGGAAGAGGAAGACCTCGCTGCCGTCGAGCAGGATCGTGATGTACCTGTCGAGCACCTCGTGCCCGGTGCGCGCGGTCGGCGGCTGGTCCCGGCCCCAGGCGATCAGCGCGTCGAGCCGGCAGAAATGATCCTCGGTGAAACTGCGGACGATGTCTTCCTTGGATTTGAAGTGGTAGTAAAGCGCGGCCTTCGTCACGCCGAGGCGCTCGGCGATTTCGCGCAGCGACGTCCGCTCATACCCCTGCTCCGCGAACAGCTCGAGCGCGACCTGCTGGATCCGCGCGCGCGTGTCGCCCCGCCGGCCCCCGGGAGCATCACCGTGCGCGGCGTGGTCCGCTACCGTGATATCGCCCCCCGGGCCCCCGGGCGCCTCGGGTCCCTCGCCGGGTGGTACCGCGTCCATCGTTATGTCAGCCCTCCGCCCTTACGGCATCCCTGCGCGCGCCCCTCCGCGCGCCCTCCGCGTGCCGCGGAATTTACTTGACGACCGGTTAGTTCGCACTATAGCTTCTTTCTAGTAATCAGACTAGCCGGTCGGCAAGTAAGTTTGCGCCGCGGTGCCAGACAGGTCGAGGAGCAAAGCGTGGATGACGCAACGGGTGGCGTCGGCGCCGCGGACGCCACAGGCGGCAGCGCGCCGGACCTGACGCCGCCCCCATCCCAGAACGGCGCCGGGCCCACGGGTGGCGGTTCCCCGAACGGCAGCGCCGTGAACGGGCACCGCAGGCAGGCGAACCGCACCGCCCCGGCCGTCAACGGCAATGCCGCCCACGCTGGCCCGGCCCCGGTGGCCGCCGCGGCCGCGAACGGCGCGGCCGCAGCGGGGGCGGCGCCCGGCTTCTTCACCCAGCGCCAGATCATGGTCGTGCTGCCCGGCCTGCTGATGGCCATGATGCTGGCAATGCTCGACCAGCTGATCGTCGGCACGGCGCTGCCGCGGATCGTGGGCAGCCTCGGCGGCGTCGCGCACCTGTCGTGGGTGGTCACCGCCTACACGCTTGCCGCCACGATCACCACGCCGTTCTACGGCAAGCTCGGCGACATGTACGGCAGGAAGAAGTTCTTCCTCGCCGCGATCGTGATCTTCCTGACCGGGTCGGCGCTGTCCGGCCTGTCCACCTCGATGGCCGAGCTGATCTCCTTCCGCGCACTCCAGGGCCTGGGCGCGGGCGGCCTGATGGTCGGC
This sequence comes from Trebonia sp., assembly GCF_030042015.1. Classification (GTDB taxonomy): domain Bacteria; phylum Actinomycetota; class Actinomycetes; order Streptosporangiales; family Streptosporangiaceae; genus Trebonia. The sequence continues at coordinate 12,117 of NZ_JASIAL010000321.1, forward strand.
TCGATGGCGACGATCGGCGACATCGTGCCGCCCCGCGAGCGCGGCCGCTACATGAGCTATTTCATGGTCGTGATGATGCTCGCCACGATCGGCGGCCCGCTGCTCGGCGGATGGATCACCGACGCGTTCTCCTGGCGCTGGATCTTCTACATCAACCTGCCGCTCGGCGGCGCCGCGCTCGTCTACCTGATCGCCACCATGCACCTGCCGCCGCGCCGGGTCCAGCACCGGATCGACTACCTCGGCGGCATCCTGCTCGGCGTCGCCGCGACCGCCGTCATCCTGCTCGCCACCTGGGGCGGCACCGCGTACAAGTGGGCTTCCCCGCAGGTCCTCGGGCTGGCCGCGCTCGCCGTCGGCGCGCTGGTCTGGTTCCTGCGGGTCGAACAGCGCGCCAACGAGCCGATCCTGCCGCTGCACGTGTTCAAGAACCGCAACTTCTCGCTCACGATGGTGCTGACGTTCTTCGTCGGCCTGGCGCTGTTCGGCGCGATGACGTTCCTGCCGCTGTTCCAGCAGACCGTGCAGGGCGCGACCCCGACGGTGAGCGGCCTGCTGTTCACGCCGCTGATGCTCGGCTCGGCCATCACGTCGATCGTGGCCGGGCAGGCCGTGACGAGGACCGGGCGCTACAAGATCTTCCCGATCATCGGCGGCCTGGTGATGGCGGTGGGCATGTTCCTGCTCAGCGGGCTGAACGTGGGCACCACGCGGCTGCACCTCAGCCTCGACTACATCGTGCTCGGCCTCGGCATGGGCTTCCTGATGCAGATGGTCTCGCTGATCGCGCAGAACAGCGTGGAACTCAAGGACATGGGGGTCGCGAGCAGCGCCCGGATGTTCTTCCAGCAGATCGGCGGGTCGCTCGGAGTGGCCGCGCTCGGCGCGCTGTTCGCGAGCCGGCTGAACGGCGCGATCGCCTCGTCCGCGGCCGCGGCCGGCGGGCAGTTCCACGTCACGGGCAGCTCGCTCGACCCGGCCATCGTGACCAGCCTCCCGCCGGCGGTGCGGCAGGTGGTGGACTCCGCGATCGCGCACGCCGTCCAGGGCGTGTTCGTCTGCGTGGTTCCCGCGGCGGTGCTCGTGTTCGTGCTCGCGTTGTTCATCAAGGAAGTGCCGCTGCGCGGCCGGGCGCCAAGCGGCGAGAACCCCGGCCCAGGCGGCGAGGACGCCGTTCCCGGCGCGGAACTCGCCGGCTGACCGCCGCAACGCCCCGGAACGCCCCGCAACGCCGAAGCCCCCGGCGGCCCCTGGTCCGCCTGGGGGCTTCGCGTGCTCAGGCTCCGGCGTACGGCACGGCTTCCAGGATCTCCACCGTCGTGGACCGGCCGTTGGGCAGCGTGAACGTCGCGTGCTCACCGACCTTCTTGCCGCTGATCGCCGACCCGAGCGGGGACCGCGGCGAGTAGACGTCGATCGGGGAGCCGCTCTCCTCGCGCGAGGCCAGCAGGAACGTGACCTCGTCATCGTCGCCGACGAACCGGACCGTCACGGTCATCCCCGGGCCGACAACGCCGTCCGTGCGCGGCGGCTCGCCTACCCGCGCGTTCTCCAAGATGTGCTGGAGCTGGATGATCCGCCCCTCCATCTTGCCCTGCTCTTCCTTGGCCGCGTGGTAACCGCCGTTCTCGCGCAGGTCCCCCTCTTCGCGGGCCGCCTCGATCTTCTTCGCGATATCGATGCGTCCCTGGCCGGAGAGATGGTCAAATTCGGCCTTCAGCCGGTCGTACGCCTCCTGGGTCAGCCAGGTGACGCTGTCTTCGCGCGTTTCGGTCACGGGCACTCCTCAGTACTGCGCAGGACTCGTTCGTCCGCTAGGGCTGGTCATCCAGGCGTAAGGGGTCACCACCCTCCGCCAGGGAGCCAGCCGGTCTCCGGGGGTAATCTTCTGAGGCTAACAAGGGTCGGCCACTGCTGTGTACTAGTCAAGTGGTGCCGGTTGGCGGTGTGGCGTTCCCGGTAAGCCTCCGGGCGAGCGTTCCCGTGGGGAATGCCGTTAAACCGGGCGGATGTTCCGGAGAGGGAAACACGAGTGGACGGAGGAGACCACGTTGTCATCCCAGGGGCCTGCGCAGCCTGTGGACCGGGAGAAACTCCGGCTGATGGCCGTGCACGCGCACCCGGACGACGAGTCGAGCAAGGGTGCCGCGACGATGGCCAGGTACGCGCGCGCCGGCGTTCAGGTGCTCGTCTGCACGATGACCGGCGGCGAGCGCGGCGACGTCCTGAACCCGGCGATGGACCGGCCGGAGGTGCGGGCCGACATGCCCCGCATCCGCCGCGAGGAGATGCGGCGGGCCCGCGAGATCCTCGGCGTCGGGCAGCGGTTCCTGGGCTTCGTCGACTCCGGCCTCCCCGAGGGCGACCCGCGGCCGCCGCTGCCCGCGGGCTGTTTCGCGCTGACCCCGCTCCCCGACGCGGCCGCACCGCTGGTGCAGGCGGTTCGCGAGTTCCGGCCGCACGTGATCCTGACCTACGACGAGAGCGGCGGCTACCCGCACCCGGACCACATCAAGACCCACCAGGTCGCGGTCGAGGCGTTCGAGTCGGCGGCGGACCCGGACAAGTACCCGGGACGCGGCGAGCCCTGGCAGCCGCTGAAGATGTACTACTTTGTCACCTTCCACGAGGCGAGGTACGTCGCGCTGCACGAGGAGATGCTGCGCCGCGGCATGGACTCGCCGTACACGAAGGTCTTCGCGCGCTGGCAGGAGCGCGCAAGCAAGCGCGCCGAGCTGGGCATCCCCGAGCTGGAGATCACCACCCGCGTCGAGGCGGCCGGATTCTACGAGACCAGGAACCAGGCGCTGCTCGCGCACGCCACCCAGATCGACCCGAACAGCTCGTGGTTCGCCTGCCCGCTGGACGTGCAGCGCGCCGCGTGGCCGACCGAGGACTATCATCTTGCTAGGTCGCTCGTCGATACCGAGCTGCCGGAAGATGACCTTTTCGCGGGTGTCCTTGAGAGTGTGACGCTTTGACGTTCCTCGCCGCGCTGCTAGCCAGCACGTCAGACAACTCCACGCTGAACGACGTCGAACCGGGACTGCTCGGCTTCCTCGTCGTGGCCGGGATCGGGATCGTGCTCGTCTTCCTGCTGCGCTCGATGAACAAGCAGTTCCGCAAGCTCGGCCCGCCGCCGGGGGAAGCGGACGGCGAGGGCGAAGACGACGGGGGCGAGGACGACGACGCCGCCTCCGGCGGCGGCGGGGCGAGAGCGCACGGCGCGAAGCGCCGCTAGCCGCCAAGCTGCTCGTACGCCGCGGACAGCACCGTGCGCAGGTCCTTGCCGCGGACCGTGAGCGCGGGCGGGTCGAACATGCGAAGCAGCAGGTCCGGGACCGTGGCGGCCACGGCAGGCGCGGCCAGCGCGCGCAGCCGCGCCTGGCTCAGCCCGGGCGACCAGAAGTCACCCGCCTGGGCGAGCGGCGGCCCCGTCACGTCGGCGAGCACGGCGCGCGTGGCGCTCGCGTCGGCCACTGCCACGGCCGGCAGGCCGGCTTCGACGCGGTCGTGCCTGCCCGCCCCTTGACCCCCCGGGCCCGGCCGCCGGCCGGCCCCGCGCAGCGCGGCAAGCAGCGTGTCACGGTCCCGGCCGCGCCAGGCGAGCATCGCGAACGGGTCGTCGTCGAACGCCTCGGCAAGCACGTAACACACCGCGGCCAGATGTTTGCAGGGCACCTCCCAGTCCGGACAGCTGCAGTGCATGTCCAGGTCGGCGGCCGACCGGGGGAAGAGCGGCGTGCCGCAGTCGGCGAAGACCCGCTCGATCTCCGCTGGCATCTCACCGGCCAGCAGTTTCGCGCGGAACAGCGCCTGCGCCGCCAGCCGGGACTCGACGGTCTTCCACTGCGGCGTGGTCAGCGGCAGCACGGTGATCGTGACCTTGTACGGCTGGGGGCGCGAGCCCTGCACCCGGGCGGTGACCTTGCCGACGGTCAGCGAGAACTCAAGGACCTGGCCGCGCCTGGCGTAGTTGCGGCCGCGCTGCAGCCGCCCGCTCATCCCGTATGACTCGAGCGCGGCGATGAACCGCCGCGACCACCACTTCTCGCCGATCGCGCCGCGCTGGCTGCGAGCCTTGATGCCGCCCTCGACGCTGATCGGCCCCCGGGACTCGGGCCAGTCGTTCCAGTACCGCGGGCTCATCCCGACACCGCCTCGGGAGACAGCGCGAGCACCTCACGCAACTCCGACGTCGACAGTTCGGTGAGCCAGTTCTCGCCGCTGCCGACGATCTGCTCGGCGAGCGCCTTCTTCTGCTCGATCATGGCGTCGATCCGCTCCTCCAGCGTGCCGACGCAGACGAACTTGCGGACCTGCACGTCGCGGCGCTGGCCGATGCGGAACGCCCGGTCGGTGGCCTGGTCCTCCACCGCCGGGTTCCACCACCGGTCGACGTGGATGACATGGTTCGCCGCGGTGAGGTTCAGCCCGGTGCCGCCGGCCTTGAGCGACAGCAGGAAGATCACCGGCTCGCCGGCCTCCTGGAACCGCAGCACGATCTCGTCACGCTGTTTCTTGGGGGTGCCGCCGTGCAGGAACAGCACCTGGCAGCCGATCCGGGCGGCCAGGTACGGCTGCAGCATCCGCCCCCATTCGGCGTACTGGGTGAAGCACAGCGCCTTGTCACCGTCGGCGGCGACCTCCTCGCAGATCTCCTCAAGCCGCTCCAGCTTGCCGGAGCGCCCGGGCAGCCGGGATCCGTCGCCGAGCAGGTGCGCCGGGTGGTTGCAGACCTGCTTGAGCTTGGTCATCGTGGCGAGCACGAGCCCGCGCCTCGTGATGTCGTCCGACGCGTCGCCGATGCGGCTGAGCATGTCGATGACCGTCGCCTGGTACAGGCTGGCCTGTTCCTGCGTGAGGTTGCACCAGACCTTGATTTCCTGCTTGTCGGGCAGGTCGGAGATGATTGACTTGTCCGTCTTGAGGCGGCGCAGCACGAACGGCTGGGTGATCCGCCGCAGCTGGTCCGCCGCCTCGGCGTCGCCGTGCCGCTCGACCGGGATGGCGAATCGCTCGCGGAACTTCTTGGCCGTGCCGAGCAGGCCGGGGTTGGCGAACTCCATGATCGACCACAGCTCGGAGAGCTGGTTCTCCACCGGGGTCCCCGTCAGCGCGATGTGCGCCGCCGCGGGCAGCGCCCTGACCGCCCTGGCCTGCGCGGTGTCGCGGTTCTTGATCGCCTGCGCCTCGTCGCAGACGACGCGGGCCCACGGTACCCGGCTCAGCGAGTCCAGGTCCCTGTTGGCGATTCCGTACGTGGTTATCACCAGGTCCGCGTCCGCCAGCGCCGCGGTCAGCTCGTCGCCCGTCAGCCGCTCCGCGCCGTGGTGGACGTGCACCCGCAGCTCCGGGGTGAACCGTTGCGCTTCCCGCTGCCAGTTCCCCACCAGCGACATCGGGCATACCAGCAACGTCAGCCGGTTCCCCGGCGGGGCGGCGGTGACCAGGGCCAGCAGCTGAACGGTCTTGCCCAGGCCCATGTCGTCGGCGAGGACGGCGCCGAGGCCGAGTTCCCCGAGGAAGGACAGCCAGGCGAGGCCGCGCTGCTGGTAGGGCCGCAGCTCGCCGTGGAAGCCGGGTGGTGTGCCGAGCGGCGGCAGCCGCCGGTCGGCCTGCCCGGACAGCAGGTCGCCGAGCCAGCCGCCGGCGTCCACGGTCACCGGCACGCCGTCGGCCGGCCCGTGCGCGTCGGCCTGGAGCACGTCGGCGGCGGTCATCGTGCCGGACTGGTTGCGCTCGAGGAACTTCAGCGCGGTCTTCAGGTGCCGCTCGTCCAGTTCCACCCACTGGCCGCGGACGCGGACAAGCGGCACCTTCAGCGCGGCGAGCTCGGCCAGTTCGCCTGGGGAGAGCACATGGTCGCCGACGGCCAGGTCGTAGCGGAACTCGACGAGGTCCTGCAGGCCGAATGCGGACTGCCTGGCCGACGGCGAGCTGGCCGTGCTCGACTTGGTGGTCAGCTTCAGCCCGAGCCGCGCCTTGCGCGCCCAGTCGGGAAGCAGCACGCCGAAGCCGGCGCCGGCGAGCAGCGGCCCGGTCTCCCTGAGGAACCGCAGCGCGCCCGCGGTGTCGAGGGTGACCGCGGCGGGCGCGGGCTCGCGGAGCGCGTCTTCGAGTTCGGGGAACAGCCGGGCGGCGGCACCCAGGCCCGCGAGCAGCAGCTCGTCGGGATGCTCGTCACCGGCGAGCCAGCCGGTCCCCGCCCCGGCCCAGACGTCCCCGGCCGTCAGCATCAGGCTCGGGTCCTGCGCCGACTGCAACGCGAACTCCACTCGCCACAAGCCGGCGTCCCGCGAAATGCCGGCTTCCTCGCCGCCGGGCTCGGCCGGTTCGGCCAGGCGGAAGCAGGTGCGGACCGGGCCGGCCGGGAGCTGCGCGGCGGCTAGCCAGGCGGCCAGCGACGTGACCAGTGCCTGCGCCTCGGCCGCGTCCTGCGGCGTTTCCACCGCGACCCGAGCATCGGCGGCGGTGAGAGCGGCAACCGTCCGTTCGGCTAGCTCGATACGGTCGGGGCGGCGACCTCTGCGCGCGGGCAGGAGCGGTGCCTGCAACCGGGTGCGTACCGCCGAATCCGCGAAGGCGTCGAGCATGTCGGCCAGCGAGGTCCCGGCCGGGGCGTCCTCGGCCGCGCGGCACAGCGGCGGCATCGCGGCCGCGAGTTCCCTGGCACGCTGGGCATCGGTGGCGGCAAGCACCGGTCGCCAGCGGGCGGCGTAGCCGTCCTCCTCGGGAACCAGCATGGGCAGCACCCGGCCGCGCGTGGCCAGGTCGGACGCGAACAGCGCGACGGCGCACAGGTAGCCGATGGAGCCGCCGCAGGTAAGCTCGGCGAACTGTGCCCCGGCGAGCGCGGTGAGCAGCCCGGCCGCCGCGTCCGGTTCGAACGTGAGCACCGGTATCCGCCAGGCGGCCAGCGACGGCCGCGGGCCGCCGGACGGACGGTCCTCACCTGGCGGTTCTGCCTGGTCATGCGGCCGGGTGAGTGCGGGCGAGGCGAGCGGGCCGTCGCCGATCGTCGGCAGCCGCAGGGTCAGCTCGTCGTCGACGGCTTTCCTGGCCAGGTCGGCGACGGGCGCGCGGAGCGCGACGAGCGCGTCGGCGAGCTCGGTCGCGCCGGCGGCGAACGGGTGCCTGCGCGGCGCGCGCGACGGCCGGCCG
>NZ_JASIAL010000322.1:0-3797 GCF_030042015.1 Trebonia sp.
ACGATATGCCTTTTGCCAGACGTAAACCGAGGACTCGGCAACCCGGAGAATTCTCGCCACCTCAGGCTTGGTGCGCCCCTGCTCCAGGAGCTGGATGGCATAAATCCGCTCTTCGTGGCTCGACCTGCGCCCCTTGCGTGCCATAATGCTATTCTAGCATAGATCTAGGCTCTAAAAACTTAATTTCTGCTTAGTAAGACCAGCCGCTAGGACCGTTCCGACGACGACAGCACCCCACGCGCTAATCCGGCCGATCATTCGCCACCCCTTTTTTCGTCATTTACCCCGACGCCGGCATGCTACTAGGCAGATGTGGTGCTAGCTAGTCACTGCCTGCTGATCTATAGCGCTGTTGCCGCGGGTATCTGCGCGGATCGCACGTTGTGGAAGTTCGCGACGATTTCGCGCCGGGCTTATCCGGTTTAGTCGTCAATCAACTCACACAATGTGCCGCGACGGCTATCCGCGCGGCGTGTCCGACGTCGCGTCATGGACGGTAGTGCGAGCTACTGTCGGTGGCAGCCCGTGCCTGGCCCCGGTTTCTACAGGCATTTGCGCGCAACACAAACGCCCGAGAGCGTGGCGAAACGCTGCCGCGCCGCAAGCTCATGATGGTGGACCTGTGTGCGTGTCGTTCGGCCGTTCGCCGAAATGGTGCTACGCGATGCTGAGGTGGGCCGTTTGACCGCGGCCGGGCGGCGGGCGGACGATGGCTTGGTGGGCCTTGGGCTGTTCGCGCGTGAGTGGGAGCGCACCTGCTCTGAATGCGGCTACACGTGGCGGGTGCCGCGGTCGGTTGCGCGCCGCGGGATCCGCGGCATGTCCGCGATGACCGTGGGGGGTGCGACTGCGGGCCCCATGCACGACGCCCGTAACGTCGGGGCCCTGAGTGCGGGCATCAAGGCGCGAGCCGAACTGATGGAGGGCTTCCGGGTCTGCGCGAAGTGCGGCGCCGACGATTTCACCCAGCGCCCGTGCCGCCGCGGCGAGACGGCCACTGCGGACCTGCCGCCTCTAGAGCCGTAGACGTCCCGTTGCGTGTCTGGTCAGCAGGTCATAGCCGCTAATCGCCGGATACTCACGGATAACCCAGGATGGCGATTGACCCGCCGAGCGGGTGATACACGGATGATCATCTCCGCACACCCGATTGAGAAATTTTACGATGATCGTGGTTACGCCCTGCCAGCCGGGCAGTGCCTAACGCAGCAGTGAGCAACGTCTTACCCGGCTGGAACCTGGCATCGGGGTAGCTGTCGTGTCCAGATGACGGGACAGCCCTCGGGTGTCGACCGGCTCAGGCCATGGGGCCGCTGCCAAGCCAGCCGCGCCGTTTGAAGAGAATGAGCAGGAGCACGATCGCGACCACCTCGGAGCCGAGGCCGAGGAAGAGGAAATAGCCGAAGCCGACCTGAAGGTGAGCGATCGGCCAGGCGAAGTTCTGCCCGAAGAAGCCGGTCAGGAAGCCGAGGGGCAGGAAGATAGTGGCGATGATGGCCAGTTGCTTCATGACTACGTTCAGCCGGTTGGACACCATGGACAGGTGGGTGTCCATGGCGCCGCCGATCAGGTCCCGGTAGGCGTCCACCATGTCGCTGATGCGGATGAGGTGGTCGTAGAGGTTGCGGAAGTAGGCGCTGCCCTGGTCGGTCATGCCGGGGATTTCCACCATGCCGGCGTTGAGGCTGGCGATCATGTCGCGTTGCGGGGTGATGACCTTGCGGATGGACATGATCTGCCGCTTCATGCCGAACAGCGTTCCTAGCTGCTCCTCGGTCGGGTTCTTCAGGATGGCGCCCTCGAGATCGTCGATCGAATCGTCGAAGTCGGACAGCACCGGGAAGAATGAGTCGATCAGGGTGTCCATGATCAGGTAGAAGATGACGGCCTGAGGCGCGGATGACTGCTGGGCGTGGTGGCTGCCAAGGCGGTCGCACACTGTGGCCAGTGCCGGGCAGTCTCCCTGGTGGAGGCTGATGATGAACTTATCGGTGACGAAGCAGTGCACCTCCGCCACGTTCTTGCGGTCGGCGGCCATGCCGAAGGTGATGATGTGCACGAAGTCGTCGTAGTCATCGATGCGGGGCCGCTGGCCGAACCACTTCACTGCCTCTACGGCCACAGGGTGGAAGTGGAAGGTATTGATCAGCAGCCCGGTGACATCGTCATCGGGTCCCGGGTCGTGGATGTCGAGATTGAGCCAGAAGAATGCGCCTCCGGCCGCCGCCCGCTCGACCTCGCGCGGCGTTGCGTCGGCAGTCATGCCGTCTTGCGTGAGAGTGCCCTTCATGCGAGGGATGTTCTCACGGTTAGGAGACCGATGGGCTCTGGTCTGGTCTGGTCATGGCGGTGGCCTCGGCCTAGCCGACGGCCCGGACGGGTCGCACCCGATTTACCGGATCAGCCGGGCCGTTCACAGAAGGCCAGGCTAATCCGCGCGCCGGCGTTATCGCGGCTGCTCCGGCGATCAACGTGACGACAATGCACGCCGCGTGCCGGCCCGAGCCGGGCGGCGCAGCGGTGCCGTGATCGGCTACCGTCTGCGAATGTCCCGGCCTGAGCCTGCGAGGAGTCCCCGTGCCCGTACCGCTACCGGATGAGTTGCTTGACCTGCTCGGCCGCCCGAGCCTGTGCTTCGTGGCGACGATCATGCCCGACGGCTCGCCGCAGCTCACCCAGACCTGGGTCAGTACCGACGGCAAGCACATCCTGATCAACACCCCGGACCACTCGCAGAAGGCGCGGAACCTCGCCCGTGACCCGCACGTAGCGGTGAACGTCGTCGATCCAGGCAACACCAGGCGCTACTTCGCGGTGCGCGGCCGCGTCATCGCGATCACGACCGAGGGCGGCGCGCGGAACATCGACGAAATCTCCTGCAAGTACCTCGGCCGGCCATACCCGAACTTCGGCGGACGGCCCGAGAAGCGGATGATCATGACCATCGAGGCCGACTCCGTCCGCGGCATGGGCGTACGTTAGCGGCCCTGCCAGGGCCGGCGCGGGGTAGGGCTGGCATTACCCCCGTCCGGAAGACTGGATGATGGCGGGCGCCGATGCCGATGGCCTAGCGTCACTTGCATGTACTTCGTTCGGGACCTGGTGTCGCCGCGCACCTGGCTGGCGTTCATCCACCACTTCATCGGCGTGTGCGTCGGCGCCCTTGTCGTCTGGATTGTCGTGCCCGGGCTGGTGGCCGGCGCGCTAGGCCTGCCGGTGGCGATGATCGGCCTGCCGATACTGGGCACCACGCTGCGGTTTACCGACTGGTTCGCCCGCGCCGAGCGGGCGAGGTTCGCGGTTACGCTCGGCGAGCGGATCCCCGCCTGGCCGGCGGGCACGCGCAGCGGGTACCGGCTGCGGCTGCTGCCGCGCCTGGCCAAGCTCAGCGAGCGTGCCACCTGGCGCGAGGTGAGCTACGCGCTGCTGCGGGGGCCGCTCAGCGCGGCGGCCGCGTTCGTCACGCTAGGCGTATGGGTTTTCGGGCTGATCATGGTTACGCTGCCGCTGTTCGACTGGTCGCTGCCTGGCGGCGGCTTCCACGTGGACGGCAGGACGCTGTACGAAGCGAAGGCCGTGTTCGTGGCGGTGGCCGGCCTGCTCGTGCTCCTGGCCGCCCCGCAGGTGACCAGGGGCCTGGCGGTCGCGGACGCCGCGCTGGCCCGGCGGCTGCTCGGGCCGCCAGGCGGCACGGTCCTGGCCGCCCGGGTCGCCGAGCTTGAGCTCAGCCGGGAGCGGGTGGTGGACGCGGCCGAAGCCGAACGAAGGCGGATCGAGCGCGACCTGCACGATGGCGC
>NZ_JASIAL010000323.1:0-7399 GCF_030042015.1 Trebonia sp.
ACTCGTGTGCCATCACGTGACACCAGTGGCACGCCGCGTACCCGACCGACAGCAGCACGGGCACGTCCCGCCGCCGTGCTTCCGTGAACGCCTCCTCGCCCCACGGCCACCAGTCGACCGGGTTGTCGGCATGCTGCAGCAGGTACGGGCTTGTCGCCGCCTTCAGCCGGTTCATGGCACCATTCTCGCGCCAGGGACTCGCGGTCGTCCCATCCGCATGACCCCATAAGGCACGGACTGGCTAGCCCGACGGGCTCGGCGATGGCCGCGGGAGGTTGCCCTGGGCGCCATTCCGCCGGCAGGTAAGCGTGTAGCCGCGCACCACGACCGTCAGCTGGTTCGCGGCCACGCTGGCCGCGGCGCGCGCCGGCGTGTCGAAGGAGCCGACCGCGCTCTGCGCGAGCAGGATGATCGGGTCGCGGCCGGCGTACCCGGCCAGCGACACGGCCACGTTGCTGGTGACGAATCCGCCGCCGGTCACCCGGTAAGTTCCGAGCGTCACGGACCGGAAGCGGCGGGTCATGCCCTTATTCTGGCCGCCTTGCTGATCAGGAAGAAGACCGCGCCTGCGACGCCGACGAAGAAGCCCAGCGGCCAGTTGGTGCGGTAGGAGAGCACGATGGAGGCCCACACGGTGGCCAGCGCGATCGCCACCGACAGGGCCATGGCCACTCCGGGGCGGGCGGTGACGGCGCGGGCGGCGGCCGCCGGGCCGATCATCAGGCTGAACATCAGCAGCGCGCCCACGACCGGGATCGTCATGGACGTCGCGAGCGCCATCACGACCAGGAAGTACACCTCCGTCTTCCTGGTCGACACGCCGCGGGCGTCGGCGACCTCGGGCAGCGTGGAGGTCAGCATGAGCCGCCGGAACGCCAGCCCGATCGCCGCGGCGGCGACCAGGCCCAGCCCCGCGATCGGCAGCACCTCGCCGCGGCTGACCCCGAACACCTCACCGAACAGCAGCGAGTACGTCTCCTCGGCGTATTCGGTGCTCACGCTGACGAACAGCGCGCCCAGGCCGAGCATCAGCACGAGCGCGAGCGCGGTGACCACGTCGTGCCTGGCCTTGCGGCCGAGGCCGCCGATGCCGAGGGCGCCGCCGACCGCGAACACCGCCAGCCCCCAGATCACGTTGATGCCGAGCAGGCTGGCGCCGGCCGCGCCGGCGAACGCCCCGTTCGGGATCGCGTGCGCGGCGAACGTCGAACCGCGCAGCACCGCGAAGAAGCCGGTCATCCCCGCGATGACCGCCACGATGCTGGCCGTGATCCAGGTGTTCATCATCAGGCTGGAGAACATTCGGCCCCCTCGTGCGGTGAGCGCGGAGCCAGGCGGCGGGGCCTTCGCACATAGCTGAGCAGGTATCCGGCCACCACGAGCACGACCACGAAGAAGCTCACCGGCCAGCCGTGGCCGTAGGGCGGCCAGTAATAGGAGTCGTAGGCGAGGATCACGCCGAGCCAGGTGGCGGCCACCCCGGTGATCGCGGAGACCGCCAGGGCGCGGACGGGGCTTTTCGTCACCCGCAGCGCGGTCGCGGCCGGCCCGATCAGCAGCGCGGTCGACAGCACGGCGCCGATGGCGACGGCGGACAGCGACACCGAGATGGCCAGCGCGATCAGGTACGCCACGCCGACGAGGCGGACGTTGACCCCGCGCGCGCTGGCCAGGTCCGGGGACAGCGCGCTGAGCAGCAGCATCCGGGCGAGCACGGTGATCGCGACAACCGCGACCACGCCGGACGCGATCAGCGCGGGAACCGTGTCCGGGCTGATCACGAACATGGAACCGAACAGGATCGTGAACGAGGCGCCCGTCGTCGATGACTGCTGCGTGTCCAGGTAAAGGAACAGCGCCGCCGCGCCGAGCGCGGCGCCGAGCACCACGCCGGTGGCGACGTCCCTGCCGCGGCGGCGCTGCACGCCGATCGCCTCCATCAGGGCGGCGGCGGCGACCCCGGCGGCAAGGAACCCCCAGAACTGATTCAGGCCGACGAGGAACGCGCCGGACCCGCCGGTGGTGGAGACGTCGGCAAGCGAGTGCCCGGCGAAGCTCTGGCCGCGGATGACCGTGAACACGCCGATCACCCCCGACGCGACGGCCACGATGCCGCCGATCAGCAGGGCGGTCCGGACCGGGCCGGAGGCCAGCAGGCCGGGCTCGAATAGGTAGTGCATGACCGTGCCCCCTATTCGCCCGCCAGCACGAGGACCCGGTTGTGCACCCGGACCACGTCCACGTGGTGGCCGTACAGCCTGGTGAGCCCCTCGGAGGTGACCACCTCGTCGGTGCTGCCGGTCGCCACCCGCCCGCTGGCGACGTACACGATCCGGTCCATCACGGCGAGCAGGGGGTTCATGTCGTGCGCGGACAGCAGCACGGAGATCTCGAGCTCGCGGGCCAGCGTGGCGAGCAGCGCGACGATCTCCTGCTCGCTCTTCAGGTCCAGGTTCGCCAGCGGCTCGTCGAGCAGCAGCAGGCGCGGCCGGCTGATCAGCGCGTGCGCGATCAGCACCCGCTGCTGCTCGCCGCCGGACAGCTCGCCGACCCGGGCGTCGGCGAACATCTCCGCGCCGACATCGCGCAGGGTCCTGGCGACAAGCTCCCGGCGCTGCCGGGACGGGAAGCTGAACCCGAGCCGGTGGCCGTCCAGGCCGAGCGAGACCACGTCCCTGGCCCGCAGCGGCATGTCCGGGTCGATGACGAGCTTTTGCGGCACGTAGCCCAGGCTGCTGCTGTGGTGCGCCTGGCGCGGCTCGCCGTCGATGAGCACCTGGCCGCCTGACGGTTCCTGCAGGCCGAGGATCACGCGCAGCAGCGTGGTCTTGCCGGCGCCGTTGGGGCCGATCAGGCCGGTGAACTCGCCCTTGCCGATCGTGAACGTGACGTCGCTGAGCACCTGACGGCCCCCGAGCCGGACGCCGATGCCGTCGAGCTTGAGCAGGTCAGCCTGTCCGGTCACGCGCTGGGTTACTTCCTGCGCCATCACAGTCCCTCACAAGTGCTCGGTCGAGATCTTGTCCGCGACCGCCTTGCGCAGGTCCTGCACCTCGGTCAGCATCCAGCTCTGGTAGTCGTATCCGGGCACCGGCATCGTCTCGTAGACGCCGACCACCGGGATGTCGTTCTGCTGTGCCAGCGTAATAAGCGATTCGGTCAGCGGGTCGGTCACCTGCTGGTTGTACAGGAACACCTTGACCTTGTGCCCGGTGAACAGGCTCCGCTCGATGGCCACGTCCTGCGGCGACGGGTCCACGCCGTTCATGATGTCGGCCTGGAACGTCCATGGCGTCATGTTGTCCGCGCCCACCGCTTCCAGCATGTAGTCGGCGACCGGCTCGGTCGTCGCGACGGGGGTACCGGGGTAGGCGGCCTTGAAGCTCGCGATCGCGCTGGTCCAGGCCGCCAGGCTGGCGATGAACGACTTCGCGTTGGCCTGGTAGTACGCCTGATGTGACGGGTCGAGCGCGGACAGGTCGGCGGCGATCGCGTCCGCCACCTTCGGCATCGTGCCCGGGGAGTACCACAGGTGCGGGTTCGGCGTGCCGTCCGGCAGGCCAAGCAGCTGCTGCACGTCGATGACCTTGCGGGCCGAGTTCGGCGAGGCGCTCTCGATCGTGTTCATGAACGTGTCGTAGCCGACCCCGTTCTGCACGATGAGCTGCGCGGCACTGACCTCCCTGGCGACGGCCGGGCTTGCCTCGAACGTGTGCGGGTCCGTGTTCGGGTTGCTCATGATGGCGCTGACCTGGACGTACTGGCCGCCGATCTGCTGGATCACGTTGGCGTACTCGTTCTCGGCGCCGATCGCGACGATCTTGCCTGGCGAGCTGGCGCCGCTCGCCGCGCTCGAGCAGGCCGCGACCGACGTGGCCGCGACGGCCGCGACGGCCGCCAGCAGCAGGGCCATCGTCGGGCGCTTTCCGGCGAAGCTCCACATGCTCACTCCTCAAGGCTTCCTGATCCCGGCCGGGCCCCGGTGCCGCCGCGCGGCCGCCGTCCCGATTCGCTTGTAATGATAATCGTTTCTATTATCAGTAAGCAACCGGTTCGCGGCGATCCGCGGCATCCGATGCCGCCCGGCGTCCGCCGCCGGGCGGCATCGGGCGGCGCTCAATGCGCTTAATGGCGATCGAGGGAAAGGCCGGCTACCTTGCGAGGTGTGACAGTGGAGAAGCCGCGTGGCACCAGAGTGCGCGGGACCAGGCAGGCGTCGGCCGTCGCGACCGCGCTGGCCAGCCTCCCCGGCTTCTGCAGCGCCCAGGACATCCACGCCGAGCTTCGCCGCCGCGGCGAGACCGTCGGGCTGACCACCGTGTACCGGCACCTGCAGGTCCTCAGCGAGCAGGGCGCGGTCGACACGATCCGCGACCCGTCCGGGGAGACGCTGTACCGGCAGTGCGGGTCCACCGGCCACCACCACCATCTCACCTGCCGGGTGTGCGGGCGCAGCGTCGAGGTCGAGGGCCGCGTCGTCGAGCAGTGGGCGGAGAAGGTGGCCGCCGAGGCCGGCTTCACCTCGGTCGACCACACGGTCGAGCTGTTCGGCCTCTGCCCTGACCACGCCGCCTGAACGGGGCGCGGGCCTGCGGAGCCCGCGCAAACGACAGCGGCCCGGGCGGTGACAACCGCCCGGGCCGCTTCGGCGAACAGGCCCCGCCTTACGCCGCGACCGGCGCCACCGCGCCGCTGGTCGCCGGCTCAAGCGCCAGCGCCAGCACCTCGCGGACGTCGCTGACCGTGTGCACGTCCAGCTTGGCGAGCACCTCGGCCGGAACGTCGTCCAGGTCGGGCTCGTTGCGCTGGGGAATGAGCACGGTGGTCACCCCGGCCCGGTGCGCGGCGAGCAGCTTCTGCTTCACCCCGCCGATCGGCAGCACCCGCCCGGTCAGCGACACCTCGCCGGTCATCGCCACGTCGGAGCGCACCGGCCGGCCGGACAGCAGCGACGCCAGCGCCGTCGTCATCGTGACGCCGGCCGACGGTCCGTCCTTCGGCACCGCGCCGGCGGGCACGTGCACGTGCACGCCGCGGTCCTTCAGGTCACCGACAGGAAGTTCCAGCTCCGCGCCGTGCGAGCGCAGGTACGACAGCGCGATCTGGGCCGACTCCTTCATCACGTCGCCGAGCTGCCCGGTGAGCGTGACGCCCGCGGCCCCGGTCTCCGGGTCGGCCAGCGACGCCTCGATGTAGAGCACGTCCCCGCCCGCGCCCGTGACCGCGAGCCCGGTCGCGACGCCGGGGACCGCCGTCCGCCTGGAGTCGGCGGTCAGGCTGGTCTCCGGGGTGAACCGGGGCCGGCCCAGGTAGTCGCGCAGGTTCGCGACCCCGACCACGATCGGCAGGGTGCCGGGCGTCAGCGCCTCCGCGGCCGCGACCTTGCGCAGCACCCGGGCGATCGACCGCTCCAGGGAGCGGACGCCGGCCTCCCGGGTGTACTCCGCGGCGATCAGCCGCAGCGCCTCGTCGTCGACGCTGACCTCCTCCGCCGACATGCCGGCCTTGGACAGCTGCCGCGGCAGCAGGTGGTCCCGCGCGATCGCGACCTTCTCGTCCTCGGTGTACCCGTCGAGCTGGACCAGCTCCATCCGGTCGAGCAGCGGCCCGGGGATGCCCTCGAGCATGTTCGCCGTGGCCAGGAACACCACGTCGGACAGGTCGAGGTCGACCTCCAGGTAGTGGTCCCTGAACGTGTGGTTCTGCGCCGGGTCGAGCACCTCGAGCAGCCCGGCCGCCGGGTCGCCCCGGTAGTCCGAGCCGATCTTGTCCACCTCGTCGAGGAGCAGCACGGGGTTCATCGTGCCGGCCTCGCGGACGGCGCGGACGATCCGGCCGGGCAGCGCCCCGACGTAGGTACGCCGGTGGCCGCGTATCTCGGCCTCGTCCCTGATGCCGCCAAGGGAGACCCGGACGAACTTGCGCCCCATCGCGCGCGCCACGGACTCGCCAAGCGACGTCTTGCCGACGCCGGGCGGCCCGACCAGCGCGAGCACCGCGCCGGAGCGGCGCCCGCCGATCACGCCGAGGCCCCGGTCGGAACGCCGCTTGCGCACGGCCAGGTACTCGATGATCCGGTCCTTGACGTCGTCCAGCCCGGTGTGGTCCTCGTCGAGGATCCGCCGCGCGCCCGCGATGTCGTAGGAGTCCTCGGTCCGCTCGTTCCACGGGATGTCGAGGATCGTGTCGAGCCAGGTCCGGATCCATCCGGTCTCCGGCGAGGAGTCCGGGGTCCGCTCGAGCTTGTCCACTTCCTTCAGCGCGGCATCGCGCACGTTTTCCGGCAGGTTGGCGGCCTCGACGCGCGCCCGGTAGTCGTCCTCCTCGGTGCCCGCGCCGCCGCCGGTGAGCTCGTTGAGCTCCTTGCGCACCGCGGCGAGCTGCTGACGCAGCAGGAACTCCTTCTGCTGCTTTTCCATGCCCTCGGTGACGTCCTTGCGGATGGACTCCGCGACGTCGAGTTCGGCCAGGTGCTCGCGGGTCCAGCGGATTGCCAGCTCAAGCCGCTGCACCAGGTCGGCCGTCTCGAGCAGCGTGAGCTTCTGCTCGGCGGTCAGGTAGCTGGCGTAGCCGGCCCGGTCGGCGATCGCCGACGGGTCGTCGAGCTGCTGCATCATGTCCACGACCTGCCACGCGCCGCGCGTCTGCAGCGAGGCGATCACCAGGGACTTGTACTCCTTGGCAAGCTCGGCGGCCCGGTCGCCCTGCCCGGTTTCGGCCATGAGGGTGCCCTCGACCCACAACGCCGCGCCCGGCCCGGTCGTTCCTGATCCGATCCGGACACGGGAAACGCCGCGCAGCACCGCGCCTGCCTGCCCGCCAGGCAGCCGCCCCACTTGCTCGATGACGGCCAGCGTCCCGACGGCGGCGAGCCCGCGGTCGGCGAGCCTCGGCACGAGCAGCACCCGCGCCTTCTCCTCGGCATGGACGCCTGGTCCCCGCCCGAGTCCGGTGCTGTTGCGCGCGGCCTCGATGGCGCCGCGGATCTCGGTGTCGGAAAGCTCGATGGGGACCACCATGCCCGGCAGCACCACTTCGTCGTCAAGCGGCAGCACCGGCAGCGTGAGCGTTTCGCTCATCAGCCCCTCCTAAGGTTGAGTCAATCAGACTCAAGAAAAAAGAGCCTCATAACATTCCCGGTGCTGTCCGCCTACAGCGATCGGCCCGGTCGAGGCGGCGCCGGCCCCCGGCCGCCAAAACCAGTGGCGGCGGCCCCGGGGTACGCGCACAGTGGGCATGTGCCACGCGACGGCTTCGATGAGCGGGCGGCGGCGAAGGCGGCAGGCGCCCGCGCCGTCGTCCTGGTCGAGGGGGTCAGCGACCAGATCGCGGTTGCGGCGGTGGCCGCCCGCCGCGGGCGGGACCTCGGCGCGGACGGCATCGCGGTCGTGCCGGCCGG
>NZ_JASIAL010000324.1:0-37369 GCF_030042015.1 Trebonia sp.
CAGCCTGCCGCGCCGGACTGGCCCGGGCGGGCCGGCCCGGCGGGCCGGGCCGGAGGCGCCGGTGCCGGGGAGTGGCAGCCCGGACAGCCGCCATGGGACGGCGGCGCGCCCGAGCCCGACCCCAGCCTCAAGTACCGCGAGCCGGGGCCGGGCATGCCCGGCTACCGGGGTTCCCGCAGCCGATTCCATGGTGGTGACAACCTTCGATGAACCCGAGTTCCCCCGCCGAACTCGATGTGCCGATGATCATGCGGATCGGCGCCGCCCGGCTGACGGCCGGCCTGGACCGGATGACGCGGCTGGACCTTAAGGCGCACGGCGAGGTGTTCGGCCCGCTGCCGCGGACGTCGGCCGACGACTTGATCGCCATGGCCGCGCAGGTCGACCTGCGCGGCCAAGGCGGTGCCGCGTTCCCGTTCGCGCGCAAGCTGCAGGTGGTCGTCGACACGGCGAAGAAGACCGGCCAGCCGACGATTGTCGTGGTGAACGCGGCTGAAGGGGAGCCCGGCTCGTTCAAGGACAAGATGCTCATGATCAGGTCGCCCTACCTGATCCTGAGCGGTGCCGCGCTGGTCGCCGAGGCGATCGACGCCGAGGAGATCGTCGTCGGCGTCACGAGCTCTGAGCTCGCCAACCGGTCGATCGAGGCGGCGATCGCGGCCGAACCGGGCCTTCGGAAGATGGTCCGCGTGGTCCAGCAGCCGGAGCGTTTCATCTCCGGGCAGTCCGGCGCGCTGATCCGCGGCATCAACGGCAAGAAGCCCCTGCCGCCTGGCCGCAAGACGCTGGCAGCCGAGCGGGGGGTGGACGACCTGCCCACCCTGCTCTCCAACGCGTCGACGTTCGCGCAGGTGTCGGTGCTCGCGTTGCTCGGGCCCGCCCGGTTCGCCGCCGTCGGCGTTCCCGAGGAGCCGGGAACGGTGCTGCTCAGCGTCAGCGGGTCCGCCAAGCACGCGGCCGTCGTGGAGTGTCCCACCGGTGTCCCGCTCGGCGCCGTCCTCGACATCTGCCAGGCGCCGGCCGGCGACGGGGTGCTCGTCGGCGGTTACCACGGCATGTGGCTCGATGCCGAAGCCGCCTACCAGGTCCCCGTCAGCAGGGAAGGGCTGGCGGCGGCGGGAGGGACCCTCGGGGCGGGCATCGTGCTGCCGCTCGGCGACGGCACCTGCCCGCTTGGCGAGGTGTCCCGGGTCGCGAACTACCTGGCCGGCGAATCGGCAGGCCAGTGCGGGCCCTGCCGGCTCGGCCTGCCCTCCATCGCGCGGGCGCTGGCGGCGCTCGTCGACGGGTCGGGCGGCATCGAGGCGCTCGACGTGGCCCGCCGCGCGGCGGCCACGGTCAACGGGCGCGGCTCATGCGCTCATCCCGACGGCACCACCAGGTTCGTGCTCTCCGCGCTCGAAGTCTTCGCAGAAGACCTCGCGGCGCACGTTTTCCACTCCACGTGCGGCCGCCCGGTTCGCGGCGTGCTCCCGCTACCCGAAGGGCCCGAGACGGCCGACGCCAGGCAACTCATCGTGGACTGGGTGCGGTGCGAGGGACACGGCCTGTGCGCGCACCTGGTGCCCGAGCTCGTCCACCTGGACAAGACGGGCTACCCCGTGATCATGCCGATCCCCGTGCCCCCGTGGCTCGAAAAAGACGCGCAGCAGGCCGTGGACATGTGCCCGGCGCTCGCATTGCGGCTCGCCGCCGATCCGAAGAAGCGCGCCGCCGGCCAGGGCGGCCACACGTCCGCGCCGCTGCCGCTCCAAGCCCAGACGGCGCGCACCAGCCTGCTCGGCGTTCGCCCGGCCGGCGGGCGTTCCATCACCGCCGGGTAACCGCAGGGCGGCAAGCCGGGTCGGCCTAGCCCTGGTGAGAGCCGGGCGCGGTGTCCGGAGTAACCGGGGATCGTTCGGGATAATCGGGGGTTGGGAACGGGGCGGCCACCGTCCATCCGGTGGCGCGCCACGGCCGGGGATTCGTGCCCTGACACGCGTCGATGAGCAGCGGGCGGCGTACGACAGCGGTCACCGCCGCCGGGTCCATCGCCGCGAACTCCGGCCAGGCCGTGACCACGAGCACGGCGTCCGCCTCGTGCGCGGCGGCCACCGCGCTGTCGCCGTAGCGCAGGTGCGGAAAAGCCACCAGGGCGTTGCCGGTTGCCTGCGGGTCGTAGACCACGACCTCGGCGCCGAGGCGGGCGAGGCGGTCAGCCACGTCAAGGCCGGGGGAGTCGCGCACGTCGTCGGTGCCTGGCTTGAACGCGGCGCCCCAGAGCGCGATCCGCTTGCCTGGCAACTGCCCGAGCAGGCCCGCGGTCAGCTCCACAACCTGCTGGCGGCGGCCCGAGTTGATCTCGTCGACCAGCAGGAGCAGGTCGGCGGCACCCTTCGCCCCCGCGGTGCCGGCGAACTGCGCGAGCCCGCGGACGTCCTTCGGCAGGCAGCCCCCGCCGTAACCGAGACCGGCGGTGAGGAACGCGCGGCCGATCCGCTGGTCCATGCCCACCGCGTCAGCGAGCACGGCGACGTCAGCCCCTGTCCAGGCGCAGATGTCGGCCATCGCGTTGATGAACGACACCTTCGCGGCGAGGAACGCGTTGGCGGCGCCCTTGACGAGTTCCGCGGTCACCGCGTCGGTCACCACGAGCGGCACGCCCGCCTCGGTCAGCGGCCGGTACACCTCGCGCACTGTCGCCTCGGCAGCCATGCCCGGCACCCCGACGACGATGCGGTCAGGGCGCAGCGTGTCGCCCACGGCGTGTCCCTCGCGAAGGAACTCGGGGTTCCAGGCGACCTCGACGGCGTCCCCCGCGGGCGCGCCGGTCCTGAGCTCGCGGACGAGGCGGCCGGTGGTGCCAGGAGGGACGGTTGACTTGCCGATGACGAGCGCGGGCCTGGTCAGGTGCGGAGCAAGCGCGGCAACCGCCCCGTACACCTGGGACAGGTCGTACCCGTCCCCGTCAGGCAGGCTCGGCGTCCCCACGCCAAGGAAGTGGACGGTGCCGAACGCGGCAGCCTCTTCAAGGCTGCTGGTGAACCTGAGCCTGCCGTTACGGGTGTGGCGGGAGAGCAGCTCGTCGAGTCCGGGTTCCATGAACCAGGCGCGCCCGCTGTTCAGCAGGTCGACCTTGCCTTCGTCGACGTCGACCCCGAGTACCTCGTGGCCGATCTCGGCCATGCAGGCGGCGTGGGTGGCGCCCAGATGCCCGCACCCGATCACGGTCAGCCTCATGGGCGGTCCCCTCCATTCCAGACTCATCGCGGCAGTGGTGACGGGTTGTGCGCTAGGGGAGCCGACGTTCCGGACTGTACGCTAAGTGAGTGGCCAGACGGTTGCCCTGTGTTTAACGGCATGCGGCGTGAAGTCGTCGAGGTGTTACCAAAGTTAACTGGCGTCGGATTCAGGGTCGACCGAGCCCGCGGGCTGCGCCCAGGGGCCCTCCACCGGCCAAACCGGATTGCACCTGTCATGCAAAATCGCGGCGAGTTCCCTGTCGAACTCGGCGAAGGCGTTACGCAGGGCGTTTTCGAGCCATGGTTCCGGGGGCGTGCGGAGGTGACCGGTGAGGCTGAGGAGTGCGTCAGCCGAAAGGCTCTTGACGCTGTAACCCGCCAGCAGCAGCCAGAGCATGACCAAGCCAACGCCGAACATAACGGAAACGGTCGCGTAGTCGATGCCGACCGAATGCCCCAATGGTGTGCACACCTCCTCCCAGCGCTCATCGTCCTCGTCGGCCGACGTGCCACGGCGTCGATCGGGGCCGCCTGTCAGCGTGAATTGTCAGTGCGCGCGAGGACTACGCAGGCCACGAAGCACCACTCCCGCGGGCCCATCGCGCGCATCATTCCCTCATAAGGTGGACGCGTTGTCGCTGGCTCTGGAGTACGCGGACAATAATCTTTTTATATTTGGTGGCGCGTGTAACGCGTCTTCCCGAGTTGATGAAAAGCCCGCGTGACGCGCGCCGCCCCGCGCGGACCCACTTGGCTGCTCCTCCGTTCGCACGTCTGAGACCCCGGTCAGGCTGGATCCTCGGTGTTCGGCCTGGGATCATGCGCTCATGGTTACGGGTGGTGGTCGTCGCCTGGCCTTGCGCGGCCTGAGCATCGCGGTTGTCCTGCTATCTGCCGCCGGGGTGGTCGCCCAGTACACCACGAGTCCTGACCTGGGGCATTCGCTGATCGGCGGTGCCGTGCTTGGGAGCATCGCGTTGGTCGCCCTCGGCAGGCGCCACGGCACGACCTAGCACCAGGAATGCGGCGGGTCCCGCCGGATGCCTGGTTACTCAGTTGGCTGCTCAATGACAAAGACCACATCTTAGGACCCGAACCGCAGATTTATTGTCCGTTTTGTGCAGATTCCCGGATGCCGCTCGGGTCCTAAGTTGCCCGGCGGGCGGCAACACTGGGTCGGGGTGGCCGGATTTGAACCGGCGGCCTCTTCGTCCCGAACGAAGCGCGCTGCCAAGCTGCGCTACACCCCGCCGCCCGCGCCTGGTCACCAGATCCTGACCTGGGAGCCCGCGGGCGAACCTCCGCTAGTTTAGCGGATGTCCTGACCGCTGCGCGCACGCTCCCGGACGGTGCCGGGACGCGCTCTCACCGCGAAGCGCGCGGCACCAGCGTGAGCAGCGTCGCCTCGGGCCGGCAGGCGAATCTGGCCGGCGCCCACGGGGACGTGCCGAGCCCGGCGGACACGTGCAGCCACGCGGTCTTCCCGTCGGCCGGGGCCGCTTGCGGGTGCATGCTCAGCCCGCGCACCCGCGCCCGGTCGATGCCGCAGTTCGTGACAAGCGCGCCGAACCCGGGAACGCACAGCTGGCCGCCGTGCGTGTGCCCGGCGAGCAGCAGCTCGTAACCGTCGGCAGCGAACCGGTCCAGCACGCGCGGCTCGGGGGAGTGCATCACGCCGAGCCGCAGGTCCGCCCCCGGGTCGGCCTCCCCGGCGACGAGGTGGTACCGGTCCCGCAGACTGTGGGAGTCGTGCACGCCGGCGAAGGCGATGTTCAGCCCGCCGGCCTTCAGCTGGCCGCGCCGGTTGTTCAGGTCCAGCCAGCCTCTCGCGGTCAGCTCCTCGCCCAGCTCCTCCCAGGGCAAGTCCGGCTCCTCCGCCCGGTGCTCGCCGACGCTGGTCCGCCACAGGTACCGCGCTGGGTTCGCCGGCTTGGGCGAGTAAAGGTCGTTAGAGCCGTAGACGAAGACCCCAGGCCGGTCAAGCAGCGGGCCGAGAGACTCAAGGAGGCACCGGACGGCAAGCGGTGACGCTATCGAGTCGCCCGTGTTCACCACGAGGTCCGGCTCCAGCGTGTCCAGCGACCGCAGGAACGCCATGAGGCGATGCCGGCCGGGCGTCAGGTGGGTGTCCGAGATGTGCAGCACCCGCAGCGGGGCCGTGCCCGGCGGCAGGACGGGCACGGCCTGATGCCGCAGTACAAACCAGTTGCGCTCAATGACCGTGGCATAGCCCAGTGTGGCGGCGCCTGCGGTCGCCGCGATGGACATCAGGGTTCGTGCTCGCACCTAACCTATGGTGCCATGCGATTAGCCATGCGCTGTCCGCAATACGCCGGCGGATGCGTGGGGCAGGATAGATGGCGTGGCGGAACTCAAGGACCGGCTCCGCGGCGACCTCAGCGCCGCGATGCGTGCCCGCGACCAGGTGCGGCTGCGGACGCTGCGGATGGCGCTCACCTCGATCACTAACGAGGAGGTCTCCGGGGACACCGCACGCGAGCTGTCGGACGAGGAGGTCGTCAAGGTGCTCACCCGCGAGGCGAGGAAGCGGCGGGAAGCCGCGGACGCGTTCGAGGCCGCGGGCCGTGCCGGCCAGGCGGCGGCCGAGCGGGCCGAGGGCGAGGTGCTGGCCGGCTACCTGCCGGCGCAGCTTACCGACGACGAGCTGACCGGCATCGTGTCGGCGGCGATCGCCGAGACCGGCGCCGTCGGCATGCCCGGCATGGGGAAGGTCATGAAGGCCGTGACCCCTCGGGTCGCGGGGCGCGCCGACGGGGCGCGGGTCGCGGCCGAGGTGCGGCGGCAGCTGGCCGTCGGCGGATAGCAGCTAAGACCGGAGAGCGGCCACCGCCAGCCGGCGGAGCGCGCCGCTAAAAGTTCGGCGGCCCGCCGATCGGGCTACCGCCGACCGGGTTGCCGCCCACCGGGTTGCCCCCGACCGGGTTGCCCCCGACCGGGTTGCCGCCGCCGTTGCCGCCAGTGGTGTGCTTCTTCGCCGGCTGCTTGGGGGCCAGGCCGGTGCCGAGGCTCCACAGCGCGCTGTACGGCGAGACCGGCGCGAAGTCCGCCGATCCGGTGAGGTTGGCGTGGTCGAACGTCATATGCCACGTCGTGGCCGGGGCGTTAGCGCCGAACATCTCGCCAGGGCACTCCACGCCGCCGTACTCCAGCTGGTAGCAGGCGCTCGTGTTCGCCATCGTGTCCACCGTCGGCGAGAGCGGGTTGAACACCGAGACGTACCCGACCAGGGCGGTGGTGTAGCCCGCGAACGCCGCGTACGGCGTGCCGTCGCCGTTCTCCACGTTGGAGGTGCCGGTCTTGCCTGCCGCCTCGTAGTTCGCGAGCTCCATGCCGGCGGCGGTGCCCGTGGTGAGCACGCCTTGCAGAATGTAGTTCACGGCGTTCGCGACGTCAGGGGTCAGTGCCCGGTGGCAGCCCGCCGACGGCACAGGCAGCGACTTGCCGTCCGCGTCGATGACCTTGTCCAGGACGATCGGCGCGCAGTAGATGCCGCCGGAGGCCGCCGTCGCGTACGCGGCGGCCATGGACATCGGCGAGACGTTGACGACGCCGAGGGTGAAGGCAGGCAGGTCGTCGGCGGGCGGCAGGGAGCCGTCCTGCTTGAGCAGCGACGTGCCGTCCGCCCGCGTCATCCCGAGGTCGACGGCCGTGTGCACGACGTTGCACAGGCCGACCTTTTGCTCGAGCCTCGCGTAGAAGACGTTGATCGAGTTCGTGGTGCCCGTGTAGAGCGTGTCGGTGGATGTGCCAGGCCCCTCGGCGTTCGTGACGTTGAACACGCCAGACTGCCCGTTGTAGTACCCGGCCGGCTGGCCCTGGCAGTTGTAGTACCCGCTCACCGTCGTCGACCCGGGGACCGTCAGCTGGAAGCCGAAAGGCACGCCCTGCTCAAGCGCGGTGATCAGGGTGAACAGCTTGGACGACGAACCCGTCTGGACGCCGGCGCTGCCGCCGTAGGCGGAGTTGACCGCGTAGTCGACCTCGGTCTGGCCCTTGCCTGTGCCGTACGGCCGGTCCTCGGCGATCGCCAGGACCTTGCCGGTGCCCGGCTGCAGCAGCACCTCGGTGTCGGCGTTGTGCGCGGGGTTGACGTTGTCGTTGTCTGAGGGCAGCACGTAGTTGACCGCGTTGGTCGCCGCGCTCTCGTCCTCGGGGCTGAGCGTGGTGTAAATCTGCAGGCCGCCAGTGGCGAGCAGCCTGGCGCGGTCCTCCGTGGTCGCGCCGAACTGCTTGTCAAGCAAGATCGTGTGGATCACGTAGTCGCAGAAGAAGGCGTCGTCCATGTTCCTGCTTGCGGAACAGCCGCTTTGCACCGCGCCCGGGCGCAGCACCAGCTTCTGCGCCAGCGCCGCCGCCTCCTGCGCCGGGGACAGCACCTTGGTCTGCATCATCCGGGCCAGCACGGTGTTGCGGCGCTGCACGGACTGGGTGGGGCTCAGCATCGGGTCGTACCTGCTCGGGTCCTCGACGATCCCCGCCAGCGTGGCGGCCTGGACGAGGGTCAGCTTCGCCGCCGTCGTGTTGAAGTAGGTCTCCGCGGCGGCCTCGATGCCCCAGGCTCCGCTGCCGTAGAAGGCGTCGTTGAGGTAGCCGGCGAGGATCTGCTGCTTGGACAGTTCGTGGGCGAGCTGGACGGCCATGCGCAGCTGGTCAAGCTTGCGGTTCAGGGTGTCGGCGATGGCCTCCTGCTCGGCCGTGGGATTGCCGAGGCCCTGCAGCACGAGCACATCCTTCACGTACTGCTGCTCGATCGTGGAACCGCCCTGGATCGGCTTGTGCTCCAGGTCGTTGACCAGCGCGCGCAGCGTGCCCTTGATGTCGAGCGCGCCGCGCTGCCAGAACCGGTCGTCCTCGATCGCCACGATCGCCTCGAGCATGTACGGGGAGATCTGGCCGTAGCTCACCGGCTGCCGGTCGATACCGGTGTACGTCATCCCCGGGCCGAGGTCGACGCCGTAGACGTACGTGATCAGGTTCCCCTCGCGGTCGTAGATCGCCGACCGCTGCGGCAGGCTCGAGGTGTTGAGCGTCAGCGTGGTGAACTTGTCGGCTGTGTTGCGCACCGCGATTCCCGTGGCCGCCACCACCGGGAGCACCATCGCGGCGGCGAGGACGCCGCCGAGCGCCGACATCAGGAGCAGGCGTCCGACAGCGCTCGTCTTCGTGACCGTCCAGTCGAGGAGCTGCACGGCTCATAGCGTACGCGGGCAGCCGTCGTACTACCGCCAGCACGCGCGGCATTACCGTCACAATGGGCAGACCACGAGCAACATATCGCCACTTCCGTAACACAGGGACTGTGTCCGCAACCGGAAAGTGACTACTCACACGGGTGTATATAGTCCATCAGGACTATCCAGGAAATGGCCATGGCGGGGTCTTGGCAGCTATGGCCTCGCTTCCGTAAGTTGCTTTGTCACGAACAGATAACCGTGACCGGGTGGCCGCACATCCGCACGGCAAGTAATTCCGACAACGCAGACCGTCCGGGCGCATGCGCGCTCGGCGATCAAGAGGAGTTGGGCACATGTGGATCACCGACTGGACCACACGCGCCGCCTGCAAGGGAACGGATCCTGACGAGCTGTTTGTCCAGGGTGCCGCCCAGAACCGCGCAAAGCTGATCTGCCGGGGCTGCCCGGTCAGGACCGAGTGCCTTGCGGACGCGCTCGACAACGGCATCGAGTTCGGTGTCTGGGGCGGAATGACCGAACGCGAGCGGCGCGCGCTTCTCCGCCGCAGGCCCGACGTGACATCGTGGCGCGAATTGCTCGAGCGGGCTCGTGACCGCTACGAGCGCCAGGGCATCGACGAGCTGGTCGCCAGCTGATTCGCCGGCCGTCCGGCCGGCCCGCGAGCTGGCAATCTGGCGATGACGCCAGCGTTCATGCAACCCCTGCTGTGCCAGAGCCCCCGCCCTCGAGCGGCGGGCCCATGGCGGCGCCGATGCTGCGCAGCCCGGCGAGATCGTGGACATCCGCCGGCAGAGCGGGCACTTCCAGCGTGGGAACGGCGGGGTGCGCTGACGTGAACGCGCCGGCCACCCGCCGCTCCCGCTCGCTGAGGCTCATGTGCGCGGCGTGCAGCCGCAGCGCGGCGGCCGCCACCGTCCAGCCATTGGCCTCGGCAGGAGCCACGGCATCGTTCTGGATGGTGTCAAGGGTCTCGGCGGCGGCAAGCGAGCGCGCGGCGCTCAGCCTGGTGCCGGGCGAGCGGTGCACCCGGTTCAGGACCAGGCCGGCCAGCGGCATGCGCTCCTCGTCCAGGCGCTCGACGAAATACGACGCCTCGCGCAGCGCGTCCGGCTCCGGTGCCGCCACCACGAGGAACGAAGTGCCAGGCGCCTGCAGCAGCCGGTAGGTAGCCTCCGCGCGCTCGCGGAACCCGCCGAACATCGTGTCGAGCGCGGTGACGAACGTCTGCGCGTCGCGGAGCACCTGCGCGCCGAGCAGCTTGGTGAGCGCGCCGGTCATCATCGAGAACCCCGCGTTCAGCACCTTGGTGAACGGCCGGGTCGCCTTGGCCGGGCTGGTGAGCACGCGGATCAGCCGCCCGTCGAGGAACCGGCCGAGGCGTTCGGGCGCGTCGAGGAAATCGAGCGCCGACCGGCTCGGCGGGGTGTCCACCACGATCAGGTCCCATTCGTTTGAGCGGCGAAGCTGGCCGAGCTTCTCCATCGCCATGTACTCCTGGGTGCCCGCGAAGCTGGACGACAGCGACTGGTAGAACGGGTTGGCGAGGATCTGCGCGGCCCGCACCGGGTCGGCGTGCGCCTCGACGATCTCGTCGAACGTGCGCTTCATGTCCAGCATCATCGCGTACAGGCTGCCACCGGCCGTCCGGTCGACGCCCTCGATCAGCCGCGGGGTGTTGTCCAGCGAGGTCAGCCCCATCGACTGGGCCAGCCGCCTGGCGGGGTCGACGGTGAGCACGCAGACCTGCCTGCCGCGTTCGGCGGCACGCAGCCCGATCGCCGCCGCCGCGGTGGTCTTCCCCACGCCGCCTGAGCCGCAGCAGACGATGATGCGCGTGCGCCGGTCATCGATGATCCGGTCCATGTCAAGCCGCGGGTTCACGCCGCCCCCTGGTCACGAAGCTCGGCGGCCAGCCGGTGCAGGGCGGCCAGGTCGATCCCCTCGGTGATCCTCGGCAGCTCGTAGATCGGCTGCCCGGCCGCCTCAAGTTCGGTGCGCTCGCGGTCCTGCAGCTCGACGTGCCTGGCGTGCTCGGCCAGTTCGTCCGCAAGTGCCGCGGCGAGCACGTCGGTTGTGTGCAGCCCGGCGGCGGCCAGCGCCTTCGCCATGCCGGGCACGTCCGGCGCGGCCTTCAGCTCCTCCCGGGTCAGCACGGCGGGCTGGGCCATGTTGATCACGACGCCGCCGACCTGCATCCCCGGCACGCCGCGAAGCTCCGCGATGCCGTCCAGTGCCTCCTGCACCGGCATCTCCTCCAGCGTCGACACGAAGTGCACGGCGGTCTGCGGAGACTTGATCACCCGGGCCACGGTGTCCGCGTGCGCGCGGATGGGGCCGACCTTCGCCAGGCCGGATACCTCCGCGGAGACGTTGAGGAACCGGCCCACCCGGCCGGTGGGCGGGGCGTCGAGCACGACGCTGTCATAGACGTACCCGCCACCCTGCTGCTTGCGCCGCGCCGCCTCTGTGGCCTTCCCGGTGACCAGCACGTCGGCCAGGCCGGGTGCGATCGTCGTCGCGAAGTCCACCAGGCCGAGCCTGGTCAGCACGTGACCCGCGCTGCGCATGTTGTAGAACATCTGCAGGTAGTCCAGGAGCGCGCCCTCCGGGTCGATCGCCAGCGCGTAGACGTCGCCGCCCGGATCGCGCCCGTCGTCCGCCTCGCCGGGGCCGATCGCGATCTTCCGCTCCTCGTACGGAAGCGGCGGCTGGTCGAAGAGCCGGGCGATGCCCTGCCGCCCCTCCGCCTCGATCAGCAGCACCTTCCTGCCGCTGTGCGCCAGGGCCAGTGCCAGGGCCGCCGCGACGGTCGTCTTGCCGGTGCCGCCCTTGCCCGTCACGACATGCAGCCGCACGCCGTCCCAGTCCGTGTCCCTCGCGGTCATGCCCCATATGCCCTTGGTCGTCTGCTACCGCCGCGCCGTTTCCTGCGCTCTAAGGGAGGCTATCGCCGCTCGGTGACCGGAACGTGCCAGCCCGCGACCCGGCTGCCGCCCCAAAAACCTTACGCGGCACGTTGCGGGCGTGTCTGATAGCGGTGGCGCCGACTAGGCTGGACAGCGAGCTCCTGTGGTTGCGTAAGGAGGCGATCTCACATGGCGGGGCTTGTCGTTGTCCTAGTGATCCTAGTAATTGCCGGGCTGATCGCCGCAGGGCGGTCAATCCGGGTCGTGCAGCAGTACGAGAAGGGCATTATCTACCGCTTCGGTAAGGTGCGACCCGAGGTGGTAGAGCCGGGTCTTACCCTGATGCGGCCGGTCGGTGACCGGATGCAGAAAGTCAACATGCAGATCGTCGCCATGGCGGTGCCCGCCCAGGAGGGCATTACCAGGGACAACGTGTCGGTCCGGGTGGACGCGGTGGTGTACTTCCGCGTGGTGGACCCGATCAAGGCCACGGTCAACGTGCAGGACTACCAGTTCGCCATCCTGCAGCAATCCCAGACCTCGCTGCGGTCGATCATCGGCCAGTCCGAGATGGACCAGTTGCTCGCCGAGCGGGAGACGGTGAACAGGGAACTGCGCCGGATCATCGACGAGCCGACCGAGGGTCCCTGGGGGATCCGGGTGGAGCGCGTGGAGATCAAGGACGTGTCCCTGCCGGAGGGCATGAAGCGGTCCATGTCCAGGCAGGCCGAGGCGGAACGCGAGCGCCGCGCCCGGATCATCACCGCCGACGGCGAGTACCAGGCGTCCAAGCGGCTGGCCGCGGCCGCCGCGGTGATGGCCAGGGACCCCGCCGCGCTGCAGCTGCGGCTGCTGCAGACGGTCGTCGAGGTCGCCGGCGAGAAGAACAGCACGCTGGTCATGCCGGTCCCGGTGGAGCTGCTGCGGTTCTTCGAGAAGATGACGCCGGGGTCGGCGGCGCCCGCGGTCGCGTCGTCCGGCGCCGACGAGGAGTCGTCCGACCTGGGCGACGACGAGGTAGCGGCCGCGGAGGCGGCCATCACGCACACCCCAGCTCCCGAACTCACCAGTACGGACGTGTCGCCTGTCCCGCAGGTGGAGGCCGCGGCCGAGACCATCCCCGGGCTGCCGCTGGGGAACGGGGCGGCGACTACGGCCGCGCGTTCGGATGCGTCCTGACGCCGGAGCGCTAGTCTTTGGCGCATGCAGAAGTGGGAGTACGTGACCGTGCCGCTGCTGGTGCACGCGACCAAGCAGATCCTGGACAACTGGGGCGACGAGGGATGGGAACTTGTCGCCCTGGTACCCGGCCCCAACCCCGAGCAGCTCATCGCTTACATGAAGCGGGAAAAGTCGTGACGACGGCGGCCGAGCGCCTCGCCGCCCTCGGGCTGGCGCTGCCGCCGGTGGCCGCTCCGGTTGCCGCCTACGTTCCGGCGGTCCGCACAGGCGACTACGTCTACACGTCCGGCCAGCTGCCCTTGGTGGACGGGAAGCTGCAGGCGACCGGCAAGGTGGGCGAGTCGGTCAGCCCGCAGGAGGCGGCGGGCCTGGCCCGGGTGTGCGCGCTCAACGCGCTCGCCGCCGCTGCCGAGGCCGCGGGCGGCCTGGCGGCGATCGCGCGGGCGGTCAAGGTGACCGGCTTCGTCGCCAGCGCGCCCGGCTTCACCGGGCAGGCGCAGGTCGTCAACGGCGCCAGCGAGTTGCTGATCGAGGTGCTCGGCGAGGCCGGCCGGCACGCCCGCAGCGCCGTTGGGATGGCCGTGCTGCCCCTTGACGCCCCCGTTGAGGTCGAGCTGATCGTCGAGGTCTGGCCGGGCGCCGGGTCCGGCGCCCCGCCTGGCGGCGAGGTGGCGTGAGGATACGGCTTGACGCGTCCGACGAGCGGCTGGCTGAGCGGATAACCGCGGTCACGGCCGGCCGGCTGACCCCCGTCGTGCCCAGGGACGCGGCGACGGTCATGGTGGTCCGCCCGGCGCCCGGCAGTGTCGAGGTGCTCATGCTGCGGCGGCCCGCCGCGATGGCCTTCGCCCCTGGCGCCCATGTCTTCCCCGGCGGGTCGGTCGACCCGGCCGACGGCGACCCGCGGATCGGCTGGGCAGGACCCGCGCCGGAGGAGTTCGGCAGGTGGCTGGGCGCCTCTCCCGGCCAGGCCCGCGCCCTGGTGTGCGCGGCGGTGCGCGAGACGTTCGAGGAGTCCGGCGTGCTCCTCGCGGGGCGTTCGTGGCCGGACGGGGACGTCTCGCCCGCGCGGGCCGATGAGCCGTCGCTGGCGGGCGACCGGGCGGCGCTCGCCGCCGGCCGCCTGACGTTCGCGGAGCTGCTCGCCAGGCACGGCCTCGTCATCCGCGCTGACCTGCTGACGCCATGGGCGCGGTGGATAACGCCAGAAGCCGAGCCGAGGCGCTTCGACGCCCGCTTTTTCGCCGCCGCGCTGCCGGAAGGGCAGCGTGCCTTCGGCCACCACGCCGAGGCGGACCGGCTCGCGTGGCTGCGGCCGGAGGCGGCGATCAGCGCCGCCAGGGCAGGCGAGATATTGCTGCTGCCGCCGACGGCGACCACCCTGAACGAGTTCGCCGCCTGCGGCGGCGTCGACCAGATCCTGGCGAGCCGCCGGGCTATCGCGCCGGTAAGCCCGCGTTTCGTGGTCGAGGAAGGACAGACCTGGCTGCTCATCCCCGACGAGGCCGGGTACCCGCTGTGAGCATCGACGGCTCGGGGACCGAGCGGGCCCGCTGCGTGCTCGCGCCAAACCCGTCACCGATGACGCTGGACGGCACCAACACCTGGGTCATCGCCGAGCCGGGATCGCCGTCCGCCGTGGTGGTCGATCCCGGTCCTGAGCACGAGGGGCATCTGCGCCGGGTGCTGGACGCCGCGCGTGCAGGCGGCCGGCGGGTGGCGCTTATCGTGCTGACGCACGGGCACCTCGACCACTCGGCGGGCGCCGCCGCGTTCGCCGCCATGACCGGCGCGCCGGTCATGGCGCTCGACCCCGCGCACCGGCTGGGCAGCGAGGGCCTGGCGGCGGGGGACGTGCTGACCGACGCCGGGTGCGAGCTGCGCGTGGTTGGAACGCCCGGGCATTCGGCCGACTCGGTCAGCCTGCTGCTCGACGCGGACAGCGCGCTGCTGACCGGGGACACCGTGCTGGGCCGCGGCACCACGGTGATCGCTCAGGACGGGGGACTGGCCGACTACCTGCGGACGCTCGACGAGCTCAGGGCCCTCGCCGCAAGTGCCGGGCTGCGTGTCCTGCTGCCCGGGCACGGGCCCGCGCTCACCGATCCGGCAGGCGTGCTTGACTACTACATCGCGCACCGCCAGGAGCGGCTTGACCAGATCAGGGCCGCCCTTGCCGCCGGTGCCCGCACCCCGGCCGAAATCGTGGCCGTGGTGTACGGGGACACCGATCCGGCGGTACGGGGCGCCGCCGAATCGTCGGTCCGCGCCCAGCTGGACTACCTTGCCCGGGGGGGCGACCCCCCGAACCCCCCGGCTGCGCGTTAACGGCGTACCTGCTTCGTGGTTTATCCCGAACCTTAGGTTTACCTGGGCCTTAGCGGGCGCGCTTGCGGAGGCGCTCGGCGTCGAGGATAAGCACGGAGCGCGCCGAGATCTGCAGCCAGCCCCTGGCCGCGAAGTCCGCAAGCGCCTTGTTCACGGTCTCGCGTGACGCGCCGACCAGCTGTGCGAGCTCCTCCTGCGTCAGATCGTGGTGCACGTGCAGACCGTCTGGCTCCTGCTGGCCAAAGCGCTCGGCAAGGTCGAGCAGGTTCTTGGCGACGCGGCCGGGGACGTCGGTGAAGACAAGGTCCGCCGTGACATCGTTGGCCCGGCGCAGCCGCTGCGCCAGCGCCCGGAGCATGTGCAGGGACACTTCCGGCCGCTCCCGCAGCAAGGAGATCAGCGCTTCGTTCTTGAGCGACGCTAGCAGCGCGTCGGTCACCGCGCTCGCGGAGGAGGTCCGCGGCCGCGGGTCGAACAGCGACAGCTCGCCAAACATCTCGCCCGGTCCGATCACGCTGAGCAGGTTCTCCCGCCCGTCCGCGGCGGCGCGGGTGAGCTTCATCTTGCCGTCAAGCACGACGTAAAGCGCGTCCCCGTCGTCACCTTCCATGAACAGGTGTTCGCCACGGGAAAGCTTCACCTCGGCCATCTGGCGCCGGAGTGCGCGAGCGCCTTCCTCGTCGAGTGCGTCGAACAGGGGCGCCCGCCTCAGCGCCCCCTCGGTGTCATCCACCGGTCCTCCTCGCTGCGTGCCTTGCCATTACCAAGTGTGAATCATGGGACGGGATGCTCGGTGCTCGGCAACCAAACTATTCCCGGGCGAGGAGGCCAGGCGCGCGGATCGTACGGCTCGCCGCTAATACTTGCCGCTTCGGGCATGTTTGTATGCGTTAGGCATGACATATCAGGGCAAATTACTCCGGAAAATGGTCGGAACACACACAAAGCTTAATGGGAGTGGCTGGTGTGACGAGAGTGCAAGCGTGCTTCCCGCGGTCCTCATGATCGCGCCGGGTCATCGTAGGCGGCAGCGGCCGTGGCGGCCTCTCCCGACCGCGGCCGGCGCCCGGTGCGCGCGGCGGGACAGCAGAGGCGGATTTCCCGGTGACCGGCGTAGGCGTCTGGTCACCTAAAGTTTCACCGATGTTGGTTGCGCCGGCGCTCCCGCCGACCATCGTTACGCGTAACATTGCGTGATGGCGGAGATGAGGGCATGCGAGCGCTGCGGCACGGCGTTCGAGCCGAAGCGGGAGCACGCCAGGTTCTGTTCGGCGCGCTGCCGGGTGGCGTGGAACCGGGAGAACTGGAACCGGGTGAACCCGCACCAGCAGCGGTGGGGCAGCGAGAACTGGGCGGAAGGGGCCAGTGAGCGGCGGTCAGAGGCCAGCGCTCTCGGCTGGGCCATCATCGCCATGCGCGATACCACCGAGCGGCTAGGCAAGGTCAGGGCCAGTGACCGGCCGCAGGCGTTCGCGGTGATCGGCGAGGCGGTCTGGTGGGTGACCATCGTCGACGCCACCCTTTTCAGGTACCATCCGGAGGCTTACGAAGACACCCTGGCCGGGCTGCCGGCCGCGGAGCGGCGGCTGACCGAGGGCACGTTCACGGGGCTGCGCTTCGTCAGGAACAGGATGGGCTACTACGCCGATCACGCCGACTTCATCCAGCCAAGGCGGGCCGAAGACGCGGCGGGAGCCGACTGGACGCCGATCAGCGAGTGGACCTGGCAGTCACTCCCGCTGCCCACGGTGGAATCTCTGCCGCCCCGCGGACAGGAGTGGGAGATGAGCCGCTACAAGGCCTATCAGGACCACCTCGCCCGCCGCACCATCGGGATGGCCTTTGACCGCGCCGCGGCCTTCCTGACGCTGGCGGCGCGGACCGCCGAGGGGGCCGGCAGGCCCGGCACCCCTGGCCGCTAGCTAGTTCAGGTCAGGGCGGTTGTCCGGCCTATCCGGCCGCCGAGGT
This sequence comes from Trebonia sp., assembly GCF_030042015.1. Taxonomy (GTDB): domain Bacteria; phylum Actinomycetota; class Actinomycetes; order Streptosporangiales; family Streptosporangiaceae; genus Trebonia. The sequence goes on from NZ_JASIAL010000324.1 coordinate 16,822, forward strand.
TGTCAGGTCGCACTGCATCAGCACCGTGTCGACCCATCGGCCGTGCTTGAATCCCACGCTTGCGAGCCTGCCAGCGTCGGTGAACCCGCAGGCACGGTGCAGCGCCGCGGACGCACCCTCGCCGTTGTCCGCGATGACCGCGATGACCTGCCGCGCGCCCGCCCGCGCGCACCGCTGCAGCAGCGCGGACAGCAGCGGCCGGCCAAGGCCCTTCCCCGTCCATTCAGGTGCCAGGTAGACCGAGTCCTCCACCGTGTGCCGGTACGCGGGCTTGGGCCGCCACGGGCTCGCGTACGCGTACCCGGCAACCCCCGCACCGGTCTCGGCCGCCAGGAACGGCAGCGCGAGCTCCCGCAGGCCGGCCAGCTTGCGCTCCCAGTCACGCACGGTCGGCGGCGTCTCCTCGAACGTCGCCACGCTGTGCGTCACGTAGTGGGCGAAGATGCCGGCGATCGCGGCGAGGTCGTCTGGTCCGGCGGCCCGGACCCGTACCTGCCCGGGGGTTAGCGACACACCCTGAGGGTATGTGCGCGGTCAAGCGGCACGAGGCGCCTGGGATGAGGGCGAATACCGATATTTCCTGAAATTCCGTTCAGAAATAGTTTCATCCCGTGTATTGCCAGCTACGCGGGGTTATGTAACGATCGATGTAGGGGCCGATAGGCGTGGTTCCCGTTGAAAGGTTCCTGGCATGTTCATGGCCCGGCAGAAGCCGCCGGAGCGCAGACGGCAAGCGCGCAAGGCGTCACGCCGTGGCACGCTGGAGCGTCGGTACCACTTTCACCTCGGTGAGGCGATTCGCGCTGCGCTCGAGGGAAGCCACGACAAGGCCGCGACCCACTCAGGGACCGCGCTGTCGATAAGCAGGGAGCTGCGCGCCGCCGCCCGCGATCCCGCATGGCACCGGGCAGAGCTTGCCGCCGCGCTGTCCAACCACGCGCGGTACGGCGCCACCCCCGTGCACGCCATCGCGCTGCTTACCGAGTCCGCGGGCCACTACGCCGCGCTCGCGCGGGCCGACGCGGCCTCCTACGAAGTGCCGCGGATCGACGTGCTCACCCGGGTCGCCCTCGCGCACGACACGTCCGGCAACACCAAGGACGCGATCAGGCTGCTCCGCGAGGTCGTCCGCATGTACCTGCGCGCACCCGCGGCGGACCCGGCCGAACGGGACCTCGGGCTGGCCCGCGCCAAGTTCCACCTGGGCCGCTGCCTGCTGAAGACCGGCGCGGAAGCCGACGGGCTTGCCGAAACCGACGCTGGGCTGGCCCTCGCCGACCGTGCCCTGGAACGGCTCCACCTCGCTGTGCGGGGGCCCGGCTGGCTCAGCACCGCCCCGCGGTACGTGCAGCTCGCCGTGCCCGACTGGGCGGCGGCCGCCGTGCGCGCGATGACGCTGCACGCCGACGCCGGCCGGTGGGAGAGCGCCGCCGCCGCGGCCAGCACCGCCGTCTGGCTGTCCGGCGGCCTGGCCTGGTTTGGCGGCGACGCCCTGCGCGAGGCGCACGAGGCCATCCGCGCCCGGGCCGGCGCGATCTGGGCACACATCGAGTGCCCGCAGCACAGGGCGGCCGGATAGCGGGCCTGACTACGGCTCCCCGGCCTCGATAAAGTCGATGAAGCGCTTGCGCGAGCGCTCGACCTCCGCCGCGGCGGCCGCGCGGCCGGCCCAGCGGGCGGCTTCCACGGACTTGCCAGGCTCAAGGTCCTTGTAGACCTCGAAGAAGTGCTGGATCTCCAGCCGGTCAAACTCGGGCACGTCCTCGATGTCGCGCAGGTGCTCCGCCCTCGGGTCGTGCGCGGGCACGCAGAGGATCTTCTCGTCGGGCCCCTTCTCGTCCCTCATCAGGAACATGCCGATGACCCGCGCCGTGATCAGGCAGCCGGGGAAGGTCGGCTCCTCAAGCAGCACGAGCGCGTCAAGGGGGTCGCCGTCCCCGCCCAGGGTCTCCTCGATGAACCCGTAGTCCGCCGGGTACCTGGTCGCGGTGAAGAGCATGCGGTCAAGCCTGATCCGGCCGGTCTCGTGGTCAATCTCGTACTTGTTGCGCTGGCCCTTGGGGATCTCGATGACTACTTCGACGTCCATGTTCGCTCCGCCCGACGGCTACGGCCTGTTTCCATTGTCGCCGGTCACCCCGACGCGGCGGGATGGCGGGCCGGCGAGCCGGAGGTGGGCCTAAGCTATGCACACCTCAACCCGCGAAAGGTAAGCCCGTGCGCCGTACCCGGATCACGGCCCTGGCAACGCTCGCGATGCTGAACATGTTCACGCTCGCTGCCGGGGTCAGTGTGGCGCGCATGCTGCCTCCCCGGCTCGCCGCGCTGCACATCCCGGTCGCCGCGTCCCGGCCCCTGGTGCGGGCCGGGACGGTGCTGACCCCGGTGCCTGTCCCCGCGGGGAGCGGAGCGGCCAGCACGGCCGTTGACCTGCCCGCGCTGCCCACCGCCTCGGGGCTGTCCGCCGTGGTCGCCGCCACGTTGCCGGCCGCGGACGTGGGCCCGCAGCTCGGGGTCGAGGTCGCGGACGCGGCGACCGGCGACGTGCTGTACGACGACGACGCCGGCGTGCTCGCCACGCCCGCGTCCACCACGAAGCTGGCGACCGCGGTCACCGCGCTCGCGCTGCTCGGGCCCGACGCGAGGTTCAGCACCACCGTGCGCCAGGTGAGCGGCGGCATCGTCCTCGTCGGCGGCGGGGACCCCACCCTCGCCGTGCACGCGTACCCCGCCTCCGATTACCCGCACCCCGCCACGCTGGCCGCGCTCGCGGCCGCCACCGCACGGGCCCTGAAGGCCGAAGGGCACAGGTCCGTGCGGCTGGGCTATGACACCTCGCTCTACAGCGGGCCCGACATGGCGCCGGGGTGGACGTACGGCGACGTGTACTCGGGGAACGTGACCCCGATCGTCTCCCTCGAGGCCGACCAGGGGCGGCTCACGCCGGCCGGCACGCTGCAGGACTCCGACGACCCGGTCAACTACAGCCCGCGGACAACGGACCCGGCCGGCCTGACCGCGGCGGCCTTCGCCACCCTGCTCGGACAGCACGGGATCACGGTGAGCAGCGGCCCGTCGCCGTCGGTCGCGCCGGCCGGCGCGCCGCTGCTCGCCAGCGTGAGCTCGCCGACGCTGTCCCAGATCGTGGAGCAGATGTTGCAGGAGAGCAACAACGTGATCGCCGAGAACCTGGCGCGGCACGCGGCGATCGCGATGGGCATGCCCGCGACGTTCGCCGGCGCGGCGGCGGCGGTGATGACCGAACTGCGGCGGCTGGGCGTGAGCACGCCGATCAGCCTGGTGGACGGCAGCGGCCTGTCACCGCAGGACGGGATCGCCCCGGAGACGCTGGTGCGGATCCTCGAGGTCGCCGCGGACACACCGCGGCTGCGGTCGGTGATCACCGGGCTGCCGGTGGCCGGGTTCACCGGGACGCTGTCGGCGGGGGACAGCGTGTTCGGCGGGATCGGCGGCGCCGCGCGGGGCGTGGTGCGGGCCAAGACCGGCAACCTCTCCACGGTCGCCGCCCTCGCCGGCCTGGTCTATGACAGCAGCGGCAGCCTGCTGATCTTCGCGATCATGGCGCCGCAGGTGCCTGGCGCCGGCCTGCTGACGGCCGCCGCGCAGGCGATCGACGCGGCGGCGGCCGCGTTCGCCGGGTGCGGCTGCCGTTAGTTGCCGCGCCCTTCGTGCCACTAGGCCCGGCCAGCACGTACGGTAGGACTGTGAGCAGCGCACAGATGATCAACTGGGACCTGGCGATCTCCACCGGCGTCCGGTTCGCCCGCCAGGGGCCGCAGGTCAGCCTCGCCGATGCCCGTGCCGTCGTGGCGGAGCTGCGCGGCCTTACCGCCGTGGTGCAGCAGCCGGTCCTCGAGGTCACCGGGCTGACAAGCAAGGGATCGGCCGGACCGGTCGCCGTGGTGGACCGCCCCGGATGGATAAGGGCGAACGTGGGCGGGTTCCGTGTCGTCCTTGAGCCGCTGGCGGAAAAGCTCGCCGAGCGCGGCAACGCCGTGCCAGGGGCCGGCTCGGTGCTCGGCTCGGTCGGGTCGCGGGTCACCGGCGTCCAGGCGGGCCTCATCCTCGCGTACCTGTCCGCGCGGGTGCTCGGCCAGTACGAGCTGTTCCTGCCGCCGGCCGAGGGCGGCACCCCCAAGCCCGCGAACGGGACATCGGCGAACGGGACGTCCGCGCAGGACGCGGCACAGGGCGTCGGCCGGCTCACCCTGGTCGCGCCGAACATCGTGATGGTCGAGCGCGAGCTCGGTGTCGACCCGCACGACTTCCGGCGGTGGGTGTGCCTGCACGAGGAGACACACCGGGTGCAGTTCACGTCGGTGCCCTGGCTGCGCGGTTACGTGCAGGGCATGATGACGGAGTTCCTGCTCGCGTCCGACCTGGACCCCGGCGCGATCGTGGACCGGCTGCGGTCCGCGGCGGGCGCGGTCGCCGGCGCGGTGCGCGGCGGCGACGGCGAGTCGCTCATCGAGGCGATGCAGACCCCGGCGCAGCGCGCGCTGCTCGACAGGCTCACGGCCGTGATGACGCTCGTCGAGGGACACGGCGACTACGTGATGGACGCGGTCGGCCCGCAGGTGGTGCCCTCGGTCGCCGAGATCAGGGAGCGGTTCAACGCCCGGCGGGGCTCGGCGGGCCGGGCGGAGCAGATCCTGCGGCGGATCCTCGGCATCGACCTGAAGATCCGCCAGTACGCGGAGGGATCGCGGTTCGTCGCCGCGGTGGTCGAAGAGGCCGGGATGGCGGTTTTCAACAAGGTCTGGACGTCGCCGGAGACGCTGCCCACCCGCGCCGAGCTGTCCAGTCCTGCCGACTGGCTGGCCCGGGTTGGCTGACGGAGCCGATCTCCCGGGCGCGGCGGGCGGCTGACGTGGGCCCGGCCCCCGCGGTCGCGGCGGTCCGCAACGCGGTGCGCGCCTGCGTCGGCGACCTGCCGCCAGGCGACCTGGTGCTCGCCGCCTGCTCGGGAGGGGCGGACTCGCTCGCGCTCGCCGCGGCGCTGGCATTCGTCGCGCCGCGGGCAGGACTTCGCGCGGGCGGCGTGACCGTCGACCACGGGCTGCAGGATGGTTCCGCCGGCCGGGCGGCGGACGTGGTGGCGGTGCTTTCCCGGCTCGGCCTTGATCCCGTGCGCGGCGCCGCCGTCACCGTCGGCGGCGCGGGCGGCCCTGAGGCGGCGGCGCGCGCCGCCAGGTACGAGGCGCTCACCCAGGTGGCGCGGGAGACGGGCGCGGCCGCGGTGCTGCTCGGCCACACGCTTGACGACCAGGCGGAGACCGTGCTGCTCGGCCTTGCCCGCGGGTCAGGGCCGAGGTCCCTGGCCGGGATGCCGCCGCGCCGCGGCGTGTTCCGGCGCCCGCTGCTCGGCCTGCGGCGGTCGGTCACGGTCGCGGCGTGTGAGGCGCTCGGGCTGCGCGCGTGGGCAGACCCGCACAACGCCGACCGCCGGTTCACCCGGGTGCGGGTCCGGCTCGACGCGCTGCCCGCCCTCGAGGCCGCGCTCGGGCCGGGGGTCGCCGAGGCCCTTGCCCGCACCGCCGATCAGCTGCGCGCCGACGCGGAGATCCTTGAGGACATTTCTTCCGAACGGTCCCGTGGCGACTCTCCGCTGTCCGCCTCCTCCCTGGCGGGGATGCCGTCCGCGGTGCGCGCCCGCGTGCTGCGCTCGGCGGCCGTCGCGGCGGGCTGCCCGCCGGGCGCGCTCACCGCGGGGCACGTGGCCCGGCTGTGCGAGCTGGTGACCGACTGGCACGGGCAGCGCTGGGTCGACCTGCCGGGCGGCGTCCGTGCCGCCCGCAGGGACGGAGAGTTGTTTTTCGCGGCGGCCACGGGGATCGTTGACGTGACCGGCGCCGCGACCGGGCCCGGCCGCGGCGCGGGCTACCCGTCGACAGCAGAAGGAGCGGAGCATGGAGGCTGCGGACATGGGGCCCGCGCTGAAAGAGGTGCTGATCACGTCCGAGCAGCTCAGCAAGAGGACCGCTGAGCTCGCCGCGCAGATCGACGCCGATTACGCCGACCGTGACCTGCTGCTCGTCGGGGTGCTCAAAGGGGCGGTCATGGTGATGGCGGACCTTGCCCGCGCGATGCACCTGCCCGTCGAGATGGACTGGATGGCGGTCTCGTCCTACGGGTCGGGCACGAAGTCGTCCGGCGTGGTCCGCATACTCAAGGACCTGGACACCGACATCAGCCGCAGGCACGTGCTTATCGTCGAGGACATCGTCGACTCGGGGCTGACGCTGTCCTGGCTCGTCCGCAACCTGCGGTCGCGCGACCCCGCGTCCGTCGCGGTGTGCACGATGCTGCGCAAACCCTCCTCCGCGCAGATAGACGTCGAGGTCGCCTACACCGGATTCGACGTGCCTGACGAGTTCGTGGTTGGGTACGGACTCGACTATGCCGAGCGTTACCGCAACCTGCCGTTCATCGGGACCCTGGCGCCCGACGCCCTGCGTGCCCAGGGGGCGGCCCCCCGAACCCCCGATGGCGGCGGGGGGAACACATCTCGCGGGCGGTAGCGTTGATGTACCGTCAGGTATTCCTTATGCGTTGTGCCCGGCCGGCGCAGCCGGCCGGCAGTGCGGGGCAGGCATGGTCAGTGCCGCCGGTGGTCGGCGGGACGTGAGGCTGGTCAGGAGGGAACGGCCCTAAGCCGAGGGGGTCGCTCGCAATGGAATTGAAGCGCTATTTCCGCGGACCGCTACTGCTGGTACTGCTTGCGGTGCTGGTCATCACGATCACGCTTGGCTGGGCGAATTCCGGTAGCTCTTACCAGAACGAGGACACCGGGTACGTCGTGCAGCTCATCGAGCACGGCAAGGTGAAGTCCGCCGTGCTCACCGACAAGAACCAGACGATTCAGATCACCACGAAGAGCGGCCAGCAGTACCAGTCCGACTGGATCACCGGGCAGGGACAGCAGCTGCAGGAGCTGCTCCAGAAGGAGTACGACGCTGGCGAGCTCCCCGGCGGCTACAACGTGCAGATCCCCAAGTCGAGCGCGCTGCTCAGCTTGCTTGAGACGTTCATCCCCTACCTGATCATCGCGCTGTTCTTCTTCTTCCTGCTGACTCAGATGCAGGGCGGCGGGTCGCGCGTGATGAATTTCGGCAAGTCGCGCGCCAAGCTGATCACCAAGGACACGCCGAAGACCACGTTCGCCGACGTGGCCGGCGCCGACGAGGCCATCGAGGAGCTGCAGGAGATCAAGGAGTTCCTGCAGAACCCGGCGAAATTCCAGGCGATCGGCGCGAAGATCCCCAAGGGCGTGCTGCTGTACGGCCCGCCGGGCACCGGCAAGACCCTGCTCGCCCGCGCCGTGGCCGGCGAGGCCGGCGTGCCGTTCTATTCGATCTCCGGCTCGGACTTCGTGGAGATGTTCGTCGGCGTCGGCGCCTCCCGGGTGCGCGACCTGTTCGAGCAGGCAAAGGCGAACGCCCCGGCGATCGTGTTCGTCGACGAGATCGACGCCGTGGGCCGGCACCGCGGCGCGGGACTCGGCGGCGGGCACGACGAGCGCGAGCAGACGCTCAACCAGATGCTTGTCGAGCTCGACGGCTTCGACACCAAGGGCGGCGTGATCGTGATCGCCGCCACGAACCGGCCGGACATCCTCGACCCCGCACTGCTGCGCCCCGGCCGGTTCGACCGGCAAATCGTCGTGGCCCAGCCGGACCTCGCGGGCCGCAGGGGCATCCTGAAGGTGCACGCGCGCGGCAAGCCGATCGCGTCCGACGCCGACCTGGACGTGATCGCGCGCCGGACGCCCGGCTTCACCGGCGCAGACCTTGCCAACGTGATCAACGAAGCGGCGCTGCTGACCGCGCGCGGCAACGGCAAGCAGATCCACATGGCCGCGCTCGAGGAGGCCATCGACCGGGTCATGGCAGGACCCGAGCGCAAGAGCGTGCTGCTGTCGGAGGCGGAGCGGAAGCTGATCGCCTACCACGAGGGCGGGCACGCCCTGGTGGGGCACGCGATGCCGCACGCCGACCCGGTGCACAAGGTGACGATCATCCCGCGCGGCCGGGCGCTCGGCTACACGCAGGCGCTGCCGACCGAAGACAAGTTCCTCGTCACCCGGGCCGAGATGCAGGACCAGCTCGCGATGCTGCTCGGCGGCCGCACGGCCGAGGAGCTGATCTTCCACGAGCCGACGAGCGGCGCCGCCAACGACATCGAGAAGGCCACGCAGGTCGCCCGCAACATGGTCACCGAGTTCGGCATGAGCGAGCGGCTCGGCGCCAGGAAGTTCGGCAGCGGTGACGGCGAGCCGTTCATCGGCAGGGACATGTCGCACAGCCGGGACTACTCCGAGGAGATCGCGTCCGCGATCGACGAGGAGATCCGGCGGCTGATCGAGGCCGCGCACGACGAGGCGTGGGAGGTGCTCGTGGAGTACCGCGACGTGCTCGACGCGCTGGTGCTGCGGCTCCTTGACAGGGAGACCGTCTCCCGCAAGGAGGTCATCGAGATCTTCGCCCCGGTCGAGAAGCGCCCAGCCCGCGGCAGCTACACCGGGTACGGGAAGCGGCTGCCGTCGGATCGCCCGCCGGTCCTTTCGCCAAAGGAACTCGCGCTCGCGGCGAGCTCCGCGCTCGGCCCCGACGGCGCGAACGGCGCCGGCAGGCAGGCGCTTGGATTCGGTGTCGACGGGGCAGCGGCCGGCGATGACAACGCCTGAGGCCCGCCCTGGTGACCGGCTTGACCTGACGAGCGAACCGGACGGCGGACTTCCCGAACCTCCCGGCCCGCCGCCGGTCGATCAGCCGCGCATCGAGCGCGCGGTCAGGGAGATCCTGCTCGCCATCGGCGAGGACCCGGAGCGGGACGGGCTGCTGGACACCCCGGCCCGGGTCGCCAGGATGTACGCCGAGCAGTTCGTCGGCATGCGGCAGCGGCCCGAGGACGTGCTCACCACCGTCTTCGACGCCGAGCACGACGAGATCGTGCTCGTGCGTGACATCGAGATGTACAGCATGTGCGAACACCACCTGGTGCCCTTCTTCGGCAAGGCGCACATCGGGTACATCCCGAACGCCAAGGGTGAGATCACCGGCCTGTCCAAGCTCGCGCGGCTTGTCGACCTGTACGCCAGGCGGCCGCAAGTGCAGGAGCGGCTGACCTGCCAGGTGGCGGAGGCGCTCATGCGCATCATCGAGCCAAGGGGCGTGATCGTGGTGATCGAGGCCGAGCACCTGTGCATGTCCATGCGCGGTGTCCGCAAGCCTGGCGCCAAGACCGTCACGTCGGCGGTCCGCGGCATCTTCCGCGACCAGACGCGCACTCGCGCGGAAGCGATGAGCCTGCTGTTCGGACACCGCTGAACCCCTGGCGAAGTCCGCACGTATGCACTAGTGGGCGCACGGCGTTCTCGGGGGTTTCAGGTTCTTTAGCGGGGGCAGCGAAAGCCGGCAGAATTTCGCTCGCCGAAAACGGTCCCGCGTGCGTCTAACAAAATGGCCGGCTGTGTTTACACAGTCGTTAGGCCGGTGGCTTGCCGTTGGAGGTACGGTGTCTAGGGGACGTGTGATGGGGGCGCCGACCGCCCGGCGCGTTGCGCGCAGAAGCTACCGCGGGGGTACGAAAATCTTCAGCAGATCACGGTTGCTGCACGAGGCGGGCTTGTCATGAGTACGCTGCTGCTCCGTGATCCGGGGCCTGACAAGAGACTTCAGATGAGCGAGAGCAACTCAGCCGATCCCGAGGACCGGCGAGGCAAAGCCGGTTCGCCGGCGCGCAAGTCCGTGCGGCGCCGGGCCTGGATCCCGGGCGTCGCTGCGCTGGTCTGCCTGCTGATCGGCCTTTCCGACGTGCTGGCCATCTTCAACCCCGCCTTGCACGAGAAGTTCCACAAGCTCAACGCGTTCGTGCCGGGCACGCTGACCAACGTCACGCGCAGCGCCGACGTGATCATCGGCCTGATGCTGCTGCTGCTCTCGCACGGGCTGCGGCGGCGCAAGCGGCGCGCCTGGCAGGCGGTGCTTGCCCTGCTCGTGTTCGACATCGTTATCCACTTCATGCACGGGCTCATGAACGCGCCCCGCGTCTACTCGGCCTTCGTGGCCATCGTGCTGCTGGCCGCGCTGCTGTACTTCCACGACGAGTTCTACGCCGTCGGCGACCCGCGCACCCGGTGGAACGCGCTGCGCGTCTTCCTGGTGCTTGCCGCGGCGGACCTCGCGATCGGGCTCGGCTATATCGCCATGGGCGGGCTGGCAGGCAGCTACCCGGTCGCGGTGCGGGTGCAGGACGTGGTGTACGAGCTGGTCGGGGTGTACGGGCCGGTGCAGTGGGTCTCCGCCGGCCGCGCCGACCTGTACCACCTGCTGACAAGCCTGCTCGGCGTGTTCACGCTCGTCGTCACCGTGTACCTGTTCCTGCGCCCGGCGCAGCCGCGGGCCCGCCTCGGCACGGCCGACGCGGGCCGGATCAGGGCCCTGCTCGACCGGCACGGCGACCGCGACTCGCTCGGCTACTTCGCGCTGCGCAACGACAAGAGCGTGATCTGGTCCCCGTCGGGCAAGGCGTGCGTGTGCTACCGGGTCGTCTCTGGCGTGATGCTCGCGGCGGGCGACCCGATCGGTGACCCGGAGGCGTGGCCAGGCGCCATCGCGGAGTTCCTCGCGGTGGCCGCCCAGCACGCGTGGCGTCCCGCGGTCATGGGCTGCAGCGAGCTCGGCGCCGAGGTGTGGTGCAGGGAAGGGGACCTGACCGCACTCGAGCTTGGCGATGAGGCGGTCCTGAACGTGGCGGACTTCAGCCTTTCCGGCCGCCAGATGCGCAACGTCCGGCAGATGGTCAACCGGGTGGCCAAGAACGGGTACGCCGCCGAGGTCCGCCGTATCCGGGACATCCCGCAGGCGGAACTGGACCGGATCGTCAAGATGGCCGACTCCTGGCTGGGCGGGCACACCGAGCGGGGCTTTTCCATGGCGCTCGGCCGGCTCGGCGGCGCCGGCGACGACGACTGCGTCATGGTGACCGCGAAGGAGAACGGCGTGCTGCGCGCCGTCCTGCACTTCGTCCCCTGGGGGGCCGACGGCCTGTCGCTCGACCTGATGCGGCGCGACCGGACCGCGCAGCCCGGCCTGAACGACTACCTGATCGTCGAGGCGATCAAGGCCGCGCCCGAGCTCGGCGTCAAGCGCATGTCGCTGAACTTCGCCATGTTCCGCTCGGCGCTCGAGCGCGGTGAGCGGATCGGCGCCGGCCCCGTGACCAAGGCGTGGCGGTCGCTGCTCGTCTTCATGTCCCGCTGGTTCCAGATCGAGTCGCTGTACAAGTTCAACGCGAAGTTCTGCCCGGTCTGGGAGCCCCGGTTCTTCGTGTTCCCCGGCGGCAGGGATGCGCCGCGCATCGCGCTCGCGGCACTGGAGGCCGAGGCGTTCCTCGTCTGGCCGAAGCTCGAAGTCAAGCGGTACGCCAGGCGGCTGGCCCGCGGGCTGGGCCTGCGCAGGCTCAGCCGCCGGGCGCGCGCGACCGTGCGCCAGTCGCCGTCGTCCCTGGCGCAGGGCTAGGGGACATGGCGGGTTTGCCTGGCCTGTCGGGGATGCCGGCCGCTGGCCGCTGCCTCGTGATGGGCGTGGTTAACGTGACGCCCGACTCCTTCTCCGATGGCGGCCAGTGGTATGGCGCGGCGGCCGCGATCGGGCACGGCCTGGACCTGGTCGCCGCCGGGGCCGACATCGTCGACGTCGGCGGCGAGTCCACCAGGCCCGGGGCGCAGCGCGTCTCGGCGGAGGAGGAGCTGCGCCGGGTGCGGCCGGTGATAACCGAGCTGGTCAAGGCCGGGGTAGTGGTGAGCGTGGACACGATGCGCGCCCAGGTGGCCGAGTTCGCGCTCGAGGCAGGGGTCAGCCTGGTCAACGACGTGAGCGGCGGGCTCGCCGATCCGCATATGCCACGGCTGGTGGCGAAGGCCGGGGTTCCCTACGTCGTGATGCACTGGCGGGGCCACAGTCACGACATGGACAAACGCGCCGTCTTCCAGGACGTGGTCGTAGAGGTGCGCGACGAGCTGGCGCAGCGGATCGACGCGGTGACCGCCGAGGGCGTCGACCCCTCGACGATCGTGCTTGACCCAGGGCTCGGCTTCAGCAAGCTGCCCGGCTGGCAAGGCCCGGACGCCCACAACTGGGAGCTGCTCGTCAGCCTGCGGGAGGTCGCGCACATCGGCGGCCGCGACTTTCCCGTGCTGGTCGGCGCGTCCCGCAAGCGCCACCTCGGCACCCTCCTCGCGGCGCCGGACGGCACCCCGCGGCCATTTACCGAGACCGACGACGCCACCGTCGCGGTCACGGCGCTCGCCGCGGCCGGAGGCGCCTGGTGCGTGCGGGTGCACCGCGTCCCCGCGAACGCCGACGCGGTCCGGGTAGCCGCCGCCTGGCGCGCGGCGGCGGCGGCGCGCGCGCAGCGGCGACAGTGAGACCGGCTGCCCGGTCGGTTGTGCTCGCTCTCGGCAGTAACCTCGGAGCCAGGCGGGACATCCTGCAAGGAGCCGTGGATGCCATCGCCGGGATACCGGAGGTGCAGGTGATCGCGGTGTCGCCGGTCTACGAGACGGTCCCCGTCGGCGGGCCCCCGCAGCCGGACTACCTGAACGCCGTGCTGCTGGCGCGCACGACCCTGCCCTCGCGCGCGCTGCTCGGGTACCTGCACGAGATCGAGGCCGCTTACCGCCGGGTGCGCGAGGTGCGCTGGGGACCGCGCACGCTCGACATCGACATCATCACCGTGGACGGTGAGGCGAGCACGGATCCGGAGCTGACGCTGCCGCACCCGCGCGCGCATGAGCGCGCGTTCGTGCTCGCCCCGTGGCACGACGCGGACCCGGACGCGGTGCTGCCCGGCCAGGGCCCCGTAGCGACCCTGCTCGCCGCCGCGGACACCTCCGGCGTCCGCCGCGCCGAGATGATGCTGACTGTCCCGTCGGAGGACACGTGAAACCCACCAGGGGGCGGACGCTGCTGCTCGTGGGCGTCGTCGCCGTCGGCGTGACCTGGGCGCTGCTGACCGTCGTTTACAGCAAGCTGCCGCCGCTCACCTGGACCGGCGTGCCCGCCCTGCTGATCGCGGCGGGCGCGGAAGCCTGGACCGGCCACGACCTGCAGGCCCGCATCCACGGGCGCCCCGGCGCCAAGCCCGTGCCGCCGCTGTTCGTCGCGCGGATGGTCGCGCTGGCCAAGGCCAGCTCGCTGGCCGCCGCGCTGTTCGCCGGGGTGTCCGCCGGCTTCGTCGGCTACCTGTCGGGGATGCTGAACGCGACCACCCCGCGCAACGACCTCATCACGGCCAGCGTGTCCTTCGGCTCGTCCCTGGTGCTTCTCGCGGCCGCCCTGTTCCTTGAGTACTGCTGCCGCGTCCCCAAGAACCCGAACCAGGACAAGGACGACGAGCCTGCCCCGCCCCGCCCGTCCCCCTTCCACAACTGATGGGAGAGCTGGTTCGCGCGATAGCCAGAGTGGCTGGAAACGAGACTCCGGCGTAGCCACCAATCGGGCCATTGGCGTATCTGGCCCGAATAGATTGGGCCATTGCCGCCAATGGCCCAATCGCCGCCCGCGGTCGCGCGGGCACGGCTCACCCGCGGGAATCCAGCCCACGGCAGGGTGACTATCCTTGGCAGCGCATTAGCCAGTGAAGGGGGCTGTCCGGTACCTGTGGAGACTGGAACAAGCGAACATCCCGCCCGGCTTCGGGTAGGCGTGATCGGGCCGGGGCGCGCGGGAACGGCGCTCGCGCGGGCGCTCGCGCGGGCCGGCCACCGGGTGACCGCGGCCACGGCGGTCTCCGCGGCGTCCACGCAGCGGGTCCGCGAGTACTTCCCGCGCGCCCGGCTCACCGATCCGGCGGGCGTCCTCCACGACGCGGACCTGGTGCTGCTGACCGTGCCTGACGACGTGCTGCCCGGACTCGTCGCGGGGCTCGCCGCGACCGGGGCCCCGGTCGCGGGCCGGCTGCTCGCCCACGCGAGCGGAGCCCATGGCATCCGGGTGCTCGACCCCGCCACCAGGGACGGCGCGCTGCCGCTCGCGCTGCACCCGGTGATGACGTTCACCGGGCGGGATGACGACGTGGACCGGATCAAGGGCGTCAGCTTCGGCGTCACCGCCCCGGATCAGCTCAGGCCCGCCGCCGAGGCGCTGGTCATCGAGATGGGCGGCGAGCCGGTGTTCATCGCCGAGGAGAACCGGGCCCTGTACCACGCCGCGCTCGCGTTCGCGGCCAACCACATCGTCACGCTCGTGGCCCAGGCGGCGGACCTGCTCCGCGCGGCCGGCGCCGACAACCCGAACAGGATGCTCGGACCGCTGCTCGGCGCCGCCCTCGACAACGCGCTGCGGTTCGGCGACGCGGGCCTTACCGGACCGGTCGCCCGCGGCGACGAGGGCACCGTGGCCGCCCACGTGGCGGCCATCAAGAGCGCAGAGCCAGGCGCGCTCGGCGCCTACCTGGCGCTGGCGCGGCTGACCGCCGACCGGGCGCTCGCGGCGGGCCTGCTCAGCCCGGAAGACGCCGCGCGGCTCCTCGGCGTGCTGGGGGACCGGTGATCGTCGCGGGCACCCGCGCCGAGCTCGCGGCGGCCCGCGCGCGGCTGGCCGGCCCGGTCGTCCTCGTGCCCACGATGGGCGCGCTGCACGACGGCCACCGCGCGCTGCTGCGACGGGCCCGCGAGCTGGCCGGGACGGGCGCCAGGCCGGGGACGGTCGCGGTCTCCATCTTCGTGAACCCGCTGCAGTTCGCGCCGAACGAGGACCTGGACCGGTACCCGCGCACGCTGAACGAGGACCTGCGGACGTGCGCGGCCGAGCACGTCGATCTCGTGTTCGCGCCCGGCGTCCGCGAGATGTACCCCGCGCAGCAGCTCGTGACGGTCGATCCCGGGCCCGCGGGCGGCATCCTCGAGGGCGAGTTCCGCCCCGGCTTCTTCCGCGGCGTGCTCACCGTGGTGCTGAAGCTGTTCAGCCTCGTTCGCCCGGACGTCGCCGTCTTCGGCCAGAAGGACGCTCAGCAGCTCGCCCTCGTGCGCCAGATGGTCGCCGACTTCGCGCTCGGCATCGAGATCGAGGCGGTGCCCACCGTCCGGGCCGCTGACGGCCTTGCCCTCTCGAGCAGGAACAAATACCTTTCATCTCCTGAACGAGCCGTGGCGCCTGTCCTGCACCAGGCGCTCGCCGCCGGCGCGGCGGCCGCGGCAGGCGGCCCGCGCGCGGCGCTCGAGGCCGCCCGGCGGGTGCTAGCCCTCGCCGGCGGCGCGCTCACCGTGGACTATCTGGCTCTCGTCGAGAGGGGAACTTACGGCCCCGTTCGGGATGATGCTTTTGAGGGTGCGGCGGTGCTCGCGATTGCCGCGCGGCTGGGTGGCACGCGGCTTATCGACAACGTCCCTGTCCAGATCGGGGCGGGCCAGCCTGGGATGGCGGAGCATGCTGCTGACGATTGACATCGGAAACACCAATACCGTGCTCGGCGTGTTCGACGGGGAGACGATCGTCGAGCACTGGCGGATCGCCACGGTGCCCGACCGGACCGCCGACGAGATCGCGGTCGTGCTGCACGGGCTGCTTGCGCAGTCCGGGGCGTTCAGCGAGTCCGAACTGGACGGGATCTCGCTGTGCTCTACGGTGCCCTCGGTGCTGCATGAGATGCGCGAGATGTGCCGCCGGTACTACGCCGACCTGCCCGCCGTGATCGTCGAGCCCGGCGTGAAGACC
The DNA here is from genome assembly GCF_030042015.1 of Trebonia sp. Lineage (GTDB taxonomy): Bacteria > Actinomycetota > Actinomycetes > Streptosporangiales > Streptosporangiaceae > Trebonia. The sequence continues at coordinate 32,562 of NZ_JASIAL010000324.1, forward strand.
GGGGTGCCGATCCGGATGGACAACCCGAAGGAGGTCGGCAGCGACCGGATCATGAACTCACTGGCCGCCGTGCACCTGTACGGCGGGCCGGCGATCGTGGTCGACTTCGGCACCTCGACGAACTTCGACGCGGTCAGCGCGAAGGGCGAGTTCGTCGGCGGGGCGCTCGCGCCGGGGATCGAGATCTCGGTGGACGCGCTGTCCAGGCGCGCCGCGCAGCTGCTCAAGGTGGAGCTGGCCAGGCCGCCCAGGGTGATCGGCAAGAACACCGTGGAGGCGCTGCAGTCCGGGATCGTGTTCGGCTTCGCCGGGCAGGTGGAGGGGATCGCCCGCCGGATGAGGGCCGAGCTGTCCCCCGAGGACCCGGGCGCGGTCACGGTGATCGCCACCGGCGGGCTCGCCCCGCTGGTGATCGAGGAGGTGCCGATCATCGACGCGCACGAGCCGTGGCTCACGCTCATCGGGCTGCGCCTGGTCTGGGCGCGCAATATCGGCCAGGCAGCCGGAAACTGATATGCCGCCGGGGACGATCCCCGGTAGCCTTCGGGCGTGGCACACGAGAATGTCCCCGAGCAGGTGCGCGTCCGGCTGAACAAGCGCGCCCGGATGCTCGAGTCCGGCATCGACCCGTATCCCGTGGGCTACCCGCGCACCACGACCGCCGCGGCCCTGCGGGACAAGTACGGGTCGCTGCCGCCCGACGCCGAGACCGGCGAGGTGGCCGGCGTGACCGGCCGGGTCATGCTGTCCAGGATCGGCGGCAAGCTCTGCTTCGCGACGCTGCGCGACGGCCGCGCCGACATCCAGGTCATGGTCCGCCTGGACAAGGTCGGCGACGACGCGCTGGCGCGCTGGAAGCGCGAGGTTGACCTCGGGGACCACGTCGGCGTGACCGGCGAGGTGATCACGTCGCGGTCCGGCGAGCTTTCCGTCCTGGCCGACTCGTTCGCGATCACCGCGAAGTCGCTGCGCCCGCTGCCGGAAAAGCACGCCGGGCTGACCGACCCCGAGTCGCGGGTCCGGCAGCGGTACCTGGACCTGATCGTGAACCCGTCGTCGCGGCGGCTGGCGGAGGTGCGTTCGGCGGTAACCCAGTCGGTGCGCTCCGCGCTGCTGGCGCGGGGCTACCTTGAGGTCGAGACGCCGATCCTGACCCCGCTGCACGGCGGGGCGAACGCACGGCCGTTCACGACCCATTACAACGCCTATGACGTGCAGGTATACCTGCGAATAGCGCTCGAGCTTTACCTCAAGCGGCTGGTCGTCGGCGGCATCGAGAAGGTCTTCGAGATCGGCAGGAACTTCAGGAACGAGGGCGTGGACGGCACCCACAACCCCGAGTTCACGATGCTCGAGGCCTACGAGACATACGGGGACTACAACACGATCGCGGAGCTGACCCAGTCGCTGGCGCAGGGCGCGGCGGTCGCGGCGTTCGGGTCGACGGTGATCAGGCGGGCCGACGGCAGCGAGTACGACATCGGCGGCGAATGGCGGTCGCTGACGGTGCACGAAGCGATCTCAGCGGCGCTCGGGCAGGAAGTGACCCCGGATACGCCGCTGCCGGCCTTGCGGGAGCTGTGCGCGAAGGCCGACGTGCCGTTGCAGCCGTCGTGGGACCAGGGGCAGGTCGTCCTGGAGATGTACGAGCGCCTGGTCGAGAAGCAGACGGTCGAGCCGACCTTCTACCGGGATTTCCCCGTCGAGGTGTCCCCGCTGACGCGCCGGCACCGGACGGATCCGCGGCTGGCGGAACGGTGGGACCTGGTGGCGTTCGGCGCGGAGCTTGGCACGGGATACTCCGAGCTGGTCGACCCGGTGGAGGAGCGGGCCAGGCTGACCGCGCAATCGCTGCTCGCCGCGGGCGGCGACCCCGACGCGATGCAGCTCGACGAGGACTTCCTGCTCGCGCTCGAGTACGCGATGCCGCCCACCGGGGGCATGGGCATGGGCATCGACCGCCTGATGATCATGCTGACGGGTGAGAACATCAGGGAGACGATCCTGTTCCCCTTCGTCCGTCCCGGCGCGTTACCGGCCTTAGGCGATGCGGACCGCGCCCACGTACGCGCTCCAGAAGACCGGCTGGACCTGCACGTCCTGGCCAAAGGTCGGCGCGTCCACCATGAGCCCGTCGCCGACGTAAATGCCCACGTGGCTGATGTCCGCGTAGAAGAACACCAGGTCGCCAGCCTCCAGATCGGCCCGGGAGACGTGCATCCCCGAGTTCCACAGGGACCCGGTGTAGTGCGGCAGCGAGATGCCCTCCTGGGCGAAGGCCCAGACGACAAGCCCCGAGCAGTCGAACGCGTACGGCCCGGCCGCGCCCCAGACGTACGGGTAGCCGCGCCGGGTCAGTGCCCACCGCAGCGCCACCGTGCCGACCGTCGTCGCTTCGGGCAGGACGACGTTCGGGTACTGGCCCGTCTTGTCGAAGACGGCCATCGCCTGCGTCATCGCCGCGCTGTTCAGGACGTCCAGCTTGGCGTGAATGGCCGACACCTTGCTGTTGATCTGCGCCTGCAGCTGATTGACGGTGGCGATCTCTTCCCTGGCGGTGACCTGCGCCCGCGCGGCCGCGAGCTGGTTCAGCTGCAGCGTTGACAGCCGCTCGCCCGCCTGGTTGTCGAGTTCTTCGACGATGGCGGCCTGGCTGAGGAGCTCTTCCGGGTCGCCGTTGGTGAGCAGCTGCAGCGTCGGATCGAGACCCTGGTTCATGTAGCTCATGGCGGCGAGCTGGGCGACGGCCCGCTGGCTCCCGTCCACCGCCTTGGCCGCCCGGGCGACCGCGAGCCTGGCCAGCTGCTCTTCCGTCTGCGCGTGCGCGATCTCGATCTCAAGCCCGTCGTACTGCTGGCTGAGCGAGTCGACCTCGTTGGACAGGCGGGTGGCCTCCGCCACCAGTGCGGCAAGCGTCGGCTGCGGGTTTGCCGTGGCGGCGTCGCTGGCCCCTCCGGGAAGGAGGACGGCCGCGGCGGCGGCCATCGCCGCAAGCACCGCAACGCCCCTTACTGTACGCACACCGACGCACGATAATAGATCGCCCTGCCGCTGCCAACCGACTCGGGAGAAGTTTTGTCTTTCTGACGGACCGCAGGTTCCGCCATCGCCGATTCCCAGGATGTGGTATAGGCGCGGAGCGTTGACGCCGGATCGTGATGGGCCGGTCGCGTGCCGAAACGCTTTGCTCAGACTAGCACCCTACATGCGCGGTCATGCCATTGAAATATGGGCGCTACAGTGGTCCGGGGATGAGGTACATAGTCAGGCAAGCACGCACCAGGGACGTACAGGTAATCCGTTCCCTGATAGACCAGAACGTCGGATCCGGGCGGTTGCTCGACAAGCACACCGTGAATCTCTACGAGGGCATCCAGGAGTTCTGCGTCGCCGAGAGTTCCGTTGACGGCGCGGTTGCCGGGTGCGGGGCACTGCACGTTATGTGGGAGGATCTCGCCGAGATCCGCACACTTGCCGTTGACGAGAGCAGGCGTGGCGAGGGCATCGGTCACCTGATCGTCGGCGAGTTGCTTGACCGCGCCAGGCGACTGGGAGTTGCGCGCGTATTCGTGCTGACCTTCGCCGTTTCGTTCTTCGCCGGGCACGGATTCACTGAAATCTTCGGCACGCCGGTCGCGCCTGAGGTGTACGCGGAGTTGCTCCGCTCATACGACGAGGGGGTCGCCGAGTTCCTCGATCTGGACCGGGTCAAGCCGAACACCCTGGGCAACACGCGCATGCTGCTGCGGCTGTGAGCGACCGGATTTCGCTGCCGCTCGGCAGGCGCGTGGCAGTGCCCTGCTGCCGCGGCGGCTAACCGTCCGGGCAGGTTCTTGCCACGTGCCGCCGCCTCTTTGCGCCGATTTTGCCCCGCTTTGCCCTGGCGCCGTGTTTTTTCGTGTCGCGGGTCGCGCGGTACAGTGCCAGATGCGGGCGCGTTCCCGCTGGGTCGGCTGGCTCGCCCGCCGCCCGCCGGGGCCAGCCGCGGACCGCAGCCAATCACGGGTCGAGGTGAGGTTATGGCGCAGGATCTTGCCGCGGTCGCACCGTCGGCGATTGTGTGCGCCGCTTTTCTCATCGGCGCGTGGATGCTGCTGCGTCGCGAGCTCGCGCCCAAGCGCCGGTCGCAGGCGAAGGGCGATGCCGGCGCTGGTGAGCAGCGCGCGAGTGAACGCGACGAGTGAAGCGAAACCTGATATTTCGCGGAACGGCCGGATTATCACAGGCCGGTCATGTGTGATCGTGTACTGCCGAGTGTTTACGCACATGGCAAGGCGCGGCGGGCGTAATGCTAACTGTGCACCTAATGCCTGTTACGTAGAGTTACGAACATCGGGTTCGCCTCGCCAAGAACCGATCGCCGCGCACACAGAAAGTGCGGTGTCGTGAATTGTCTGGGGCAAGAGCTGGGTATATCTTTAGCATCCGAAATAGTTGTTCCACGGAAGGGCGAATCCATGGCACAGAAGGTCCAGGTGCTACTCGTCGACGATCTCGATGGGAGCGAGGCAACCGAGACCGTCACCTTTGGTCTCGACGGAGTCTCCTATGAGATAGACCTCAGTTCAGGCAACGCCGGCAAGCTACGCAAAGAGCTCGCCCAGTATGTGGAACACTCCCGCAAAGCGAACGCGCCTGCGCGGCGCCGCCGCGCGCGTAGCGGCGCCGGCCGCGAGCAGAGCGCGCGAATCCGTGAGTGGGCCAAGTCGCGCGGTTTCAAGGTCAATGAGCGCGGACGCATTCCGGCCAACATCGTGGCCGAGTACGAGGCCGCGCACTAGTTTCGTTCCGGGGGGCGACCCCCCGGA
>NZ_JASIAL010000325.1:0-6360 GCF_030042015.1 Trebonia sp.
CTAACGACCTTCAATGGCGGGGGTTACTGGTCTGGTCACCCGGCGTACGGTGCGCTATGCCGGAGGCATGAGGTATCCCGATGGCGGCGGGCTGACCGCGGCGGAGCGGGCCCGCCGGGAGCAGGTCCGGCTGGCTGCGGTGGAGATGATCGAGGCCGGGGCCAGCGACCGGGAGGTCGCGAAGCGGTTCCGGGTATCGCGGATGTCGGCGAACCGGTGGCGGCGGGCGCTTGCCGCGGGCGGGAAGGAGGCACTGGCCTCCAAGGGCGCGGGCGGGGCTAAGTGCAAGCTGACCGCGGCGCAGCTGGCCGGGCTGGAGGCGGTGCTGGACGCGGGTCCTGCCGCGTGCGGGTATGCCGATCAGTGCTGGACGCTGGCCCGGATCACGGACCAGGTCTGGCAGCGGTTCGGGGTGGAGTACACGCTGGCCGGGATGGACGTGCTGCTGCACCGGATCGGGTGGAGCGTGCAGGTGCCGGCCCGGCGGGCCGCCGAGCGGGATGAGGCGGCGGTCGCCGCGTGGCGGGAGGCGGCCTGGCCGGTGGTAAAAGGACGGCGGCGGACCTGGGCGCCTGGCTGGTCTTCGAGGACGAGTCCGGCCAGGGTTTAAGGCCGCCGAAAGGGCGTACCTGGGGCCGCCGCGGCGCCACCCCGGTGGTGACGGTGACCGGCGGGCACAACACGCGGGTGTCGCTGGCCGCGCTGATCGCCGTCAGGCCCGGCTGCCGGCCCCGGCTGATCTACCGCGTGCACCGCCGCCGGGCCGGCGAGAAGCGCAAGGGCTTCACCGAAACGGATTACGCCCGGCTGCTGGATGCCGCCCATCAGCAGCTCGGCGGGCCCGTCGTCCTGGTCTGGGATAACTTGAACACCCACGTCAGCCGCGTGATGACCGAGCTGATCGCTGCCCGGGACTGGCTGACGGTGTTCCGGCTCCCGGCCTATGCGCCCGAGCTCAACCCGGTGGAGACAGCATGGTCGGTCCTGAAAAGGTCCCTGGCCAACCTCGCCAAACGCGACATCAGCCAGCTCACCGCGCAGGTCAAGACCCGGCTAAGGCGGATGCAGTACCGGCCCGGCCTCCTCGAAGGCTTCCTCACCGGCACCAGGCTAGACTTCAGCCCCTTCTGTAACCTCCACAATTGAAGATCGTTAGCAGCGTGGGAATGATTTGAGCCGCTACAAGACACAAATTTTGGGCATCGGTCTGAGAGATCATTGGACCATGGTCTCAGATAGCAACCCGATACCGAAGCTGATCTGCCGGATGTCACCGATATTGCTCGTTCTTCTCATGGCGACTAATTAGTCGCCGTAGCCAGTCGCCTGGGTCCGCGTCCAGAAGGCGACCGCTAATAGCACGGTCGCGAACTGCACAATAGGCGTTGGTTGATCTGCTCGCCGCGGTCGGCGTGTTGGCCCGGCGTGCGGCGGGCGGGCCTTCCGAGGGAGAGCCCGGCGCTGACGCCGGGCCAGCAGCGGCGCCGCAGGGGCCGCGCTTGATCTAAGAAGGGCTCAATTCGGCAACACGGTTCGGTCCGACAGTTCGGTCCGACAGGCGCTGGCCGCCGACGGCGCTCGATCGCTACGCCCTAGATTGATCTTCCTTTGGGGAGCTTCACGCCTGGCGGCGGCGTTCGTGTCCAGGGGAATGCGGGCGGGACTGACCAGTCGCCAGCATCGCTGAAGTCGATGGTGCCGCCCGAAAACTGCGCATTGTCGAAGTCGACCCTGGCACCAGAGAACTGAGCGCCGTTGAAATTGACCATGCCACCCGAGAACTGCGCACCGAAAAAGTAGACCCCGCCGCCGGGAAACAGCGCACCGTAGAAGCTGACCTTGCCACCGGAAAACTCGGCACTGCGGAAGTAGACCTCACCGCCGGAGAACTCGGCACTGCCGAAGTAGACCTCGGCCCCAGAGAACTGGGCGTCGCCGAAGTACACCACGCCGTCAGAGAATTCGGTGAAGGCGAAGTTGACGTTTCCACCGGAGAAGTGGACACCGCTGAAGTAGACCTGGCTACCAGAGAACTGGGCGTAGCTGAAGTCAACCGTGCCACTGGAGAATTGGGCGCCGCTGAAATCGACCTCGCCGCCAGAGAATTGGGCGAAGCTGAAATCACCGCCGTCAAAGACAACGCTCGTGAAGTCGAAGTCCAATCCCTTCCAGGACACCCTAGCGCGCTTTTGAAGGTGTGCGGCGATTACCCGGATGACCGTGTGGCGGGCTTGTCGGATAGCCCGGAATGCTAGTCGTTGCGGCTCGGAAGCGTCCTCACCAGGATCAGGCTCGTATGGCATCCGCAGGTAGGCGCATAGCACATCAACGCAGGTCTGGCGATTTTCCACCCAGTCATCAGCTAGGCCCGCCATGGCGTACACCCCAGCTAGCCGTACAGTTGCCTTATCACTGCCCAGTTGCTCCGCCGCCGTGGCGAACCGCTCGTTCAAGGTCCGAGTCCGCTGCTCCGTGAGAGTCCTGTCCAACTGATCGCTCTGGGCCGTCAATGTCTTGTCCAGCTGTTTACGCTGCTCTTCGAACGCCTCCTTGGTGTCTCGCTTGGTCGCACGGCGCCCGAAATACTGCGCAGCCAGGGTTCCGATCAGGGTAAGGAAGCTGACGCCCGCTGCGATGATCGCCGCGGTGACCTCAGGGCTCATGAGCGCAAGCTATTACAAAGCGCCGCGCCAGCTCATGGCAGGACGCCGAATCGTTCGGCGAGGTCGCGGAGTTCGGGTCGTGGTCTCAGTCCGGAGAGTTGGAGCAGTTCGCGGGTGACGGCGCGGCCGACGTAGTGGACGCGGGTTTCTTCGGGTGCGATGCGCTCGGCTTCCTGCAGGGCGTGCAGGGCTTCGCCGATCTGCCGTCGCATGGCGTGGGCCTGGGCGAGGTCGAGCAGGTACCGGGCCTGCCGTTCGGGTGACAGGCTGGCGGGGTTGACCTGCTGGCCTAGCTCGATGGCCTGCCCGGCGTCGCCGAGTTCGACGGCGATGCTGACGGCGTGGATGGCGACGTTGGTGGGGCCGAATTCGGTGCCGTAGTCGTCGCGGTCCTGGCCGAGCTGTCCGGCGATCGTGCGGGCGGTCTCTAGGTGCTCGCGGGCCTGGCTGCGCCTGTTATCGCGGGACGCCGCGACGGCCAGGACCAGGTGCAGCGCCCCGTACAGGGACAGCACCCCGGGTTCAGCCTGGCTGGTGATCATCGGTTCCAGCGCGCTGGCGGTGCTGGCCGCGATGTGGTGGGCCTGGTCGCCCCGCCCCACGGCCAGGAACACGTGCGCCATCCGGAACATGGCCGCCGCGACCGCCAGCGGTGACCCGGCTTCTTCGGCGCAGAATCCGGCCCGGTCGGCGGCGATCCAGGCCGCGTCTGCCTCGCCGATCTTGACCATCATGGCGGCGGTGGCCTGGTAGGTGTCGGCGAGCAGGTCGCGTGCCTCGTTCCGGACTTGGTCGTCGTCCGCGGTGCGGGTAGCGGTCTCCAGGCCCGGGATCAGCGCGGCCAGCAGCGGTGCCAGCTCGGCGTACCGGCTGGCGTGCACGAGCTCCCAGACGTCGGCGTGCTGGCGGCGCAGCGCTTCCATCTGCTTTGCCGGTGCGGGAAGTTTCGCCGTGCCCAGTACTGATCCGATGGCCGGGTGACCGGTGAGAGCAAGCCGGATAATGTCGAACGCGTCGGGCCGTTCGTCCGGGCCCGCTTCCTCGTCGTCGCCGCGAAGCTCGGCCACTGACACGCTGAGCACGTCGGCGACTTTCTGCAGGACTGACATCCGGTCCACGGGCCGGACGCCGCGCTCGACCTGGGACACCCAGCTTTCTGACCGGCCGACAAGTCCGGCGAACGGGCTGCAACGCACCTGGGAGAAGTCGCTAGCCGATCGCGCGGCGATCGCGCCACGATCGGCCGTGCCGCTCCTTGATGACCTGCTGGCCAACTGTCGGAAATCGCCTGGCGCAGATGCTTACTCCCAAAACGCTCTGCATCGAGCCGGAGGCCGCCAACCTCCGCTTTCGTAAGGTGAGCTAAGGGGTTTGCGCAGTCGGTGAAGGAATTGCTGGGCCGCGGGTATGCGTCACCAAAGACCTGGAATGTTGTGCTGGAGTAGAAGAGGCGGACGACTTCGGCCAGACCGCGTAGACAGCTGCACTTGCGGCGATGATGGCAATAACTATCGAGACGACGGTAAGCCATATGACGCGGCGCTGAAGCCGGAGATTAGCGCTCGCGCTGGCTAGGTCGGCATTCGTGCTAAGGATCTCCCGGAGATCTTTCTCCATTTGAACAACCCGTTTGCCTGTAGCGACTTGGGAGGTTTTCCATAGACCGATTAGGGAGGGGTTGGGCGCTGGTGTCCTTGGCCCAGGGTGATGGACTACCTCCGAGAAATCTGGCACGTTAGAATCCAATATCGGATTGCCTGGACCCTGCGTGATGTCGTTGGCAACTATTCTACTGTCGAGACCGGCCCGTAGAAGCTGTCGCTGCACCTGTTCCAGTGCCTTTGGTGATTTGTCGCGGCCTGCACGGTCAGCTGCATCCAAGATGCCTATCGTCTGCTCCTCGAGTTCGCCGAACAATGCGGGTACGCTCCAGCTCGTGACTAGAAATGGAATCGATACGTCAAGCCAATACAGACTTCCATTCAATCTGTCGCGTTCATTATCAGAATTATTCGGATCGACTAGATCGCCTTGGCGTGCCGCGAGCATGAGGAAATGACGCTGATCACCCCGAGTGACTAGGTTAAGTCGCAGATTGGGGGCGCTCTTCGCTTGCCAATACCCGTACCAATGGTCGATATCGAGGACGTCTGCCCAGTTGAGTCTTGCGGAACGGGCCTGTTTCTGCCAGGGGATATAGTCCTTCGTGAGCAGTAGCCCAATGGTGGGTAGTTGATCGGAGGATATCCCACAGAAGAAACCAGGAAATTCATCTGCCATCCACTGGACGGCGTCGTTGCGTATTGCTGTGCGCCAGTCGTCTACCGCCTCTGCCTTCTGCTGGCCGACGTTCGGTGTGGTGAAAGTTTTCCCGTTGGCGCTCCGCCGCGCAAAGGTGGCGCGATCATGGTTCAGGATTTCCTCAAGTTGACGCTCGCGATCCTGATCCAGGCGGAAGGTCGCGGTCAGCACTGTTGTCGTCGACGTGAGCGTCATTACATGAAGATGGATATATCTGATCCCTGCCGGTACCTGTCCTTCCACAGAGGAGGCAAAGACTTTACGACCTTTGGGTGTCACGTATGTGATGGGGGTGAAACCGAACGTGCCCTGGCGGCGTGAAGAGAGCACCCAGTCGGCAAGGTCTTCCTTGTGAGTGGTGAGCGAGGACTGATCCATCCTTGCGGTCAGGTCGCGGATACCCGCCACCAGGTTATCGATGGTGGTGGGGGTGAACACCTCGGCCACCCAGAGTAGAGGCATCACCGCCTGCTCTTGAGGAGGTAGCCGGGTTGCCGCGTTGTCCTCAGGATCTTTCTGGGAGAAGAAGCGGACAGCCTCCTCCTCCCACTTCTTATGCCATCGCTCTTCTTTTCGGGTCTGAGCGATCTGCGCGATGCCCGGGAGACGTAGAAAGGGTTGGCGGATGCGCTGCCAACCCGTGAATGCGCCGTCTTCAGTCCCGTCCAAACCTTCAGCCTCGGGTGCTTCCGCCGACACGGCCGTGGGCGGAGAGCTGGCGTCCTTGCCCTGGTCGGCGTAAGACACGCCAGTCGAACCGTTTGATGCGGACTCCGCCGAGTCCGTGTCAGCGGATTGGCTCTTGTGGGGGCCGTCCCCTGATGTGTTCGCTCCCATCTCACTCCCAAAATCGGACATCGAACGAGGAACGGCCCCGGCTCTGTACTGAGCCGAGGCCGCTGACCTGCGCTTTCAGTGGGGTGAGCGATGGGACTTGAACCCACGACACCCAGGACCACAACCTGGTGCTCTGCCAGCTGAGCTACGCCCACCATCGGTGCCTGGCCGACCACGGCCAAGCATTACGCGCGCTGCCCGGACAGGGCACCGCGCGGCTGAGACGAGTATAGCGGCCCGCCAGCGCCCGCACGCACGGCTACTTCGCTGGCGGCACGTTTCCGTACTTGGCCGCGATCACCCGCGCGGCCGCCGAATCCGGCCCGGGCTGCGGCACGAACAGCGCCTCCCGGTAGTACCGGAGTTCCTGCACGCTCTCGGTGATGTCGGCGAGCGCCCGGTGCCCGCCGTGCTTGGCCGGCGAGGCGAAGTAGACCCGCGGGTACCAGCGGCGGGCCAGCTCCTTGATCGACGACACGTCGACCATCCGGTAGTGCAGGTAGGCGTCGAGCTCGGGCATGTCGCGGGCGATGAACCAGCGGTCGGTCGCGATCGAGTT
>NZ_JASIAL010000326.1:0-24881 GCF_030042015.1 Trebonia sp.
GGAAGGAGTGCGGCGGCGCGTGCATCACCCCGACGCGGAACGCCTTGCCGTTCCAGGTCGCGTAGACCGGCACCGGCGTTTTCGCCGTCCAGCCGACGAGGACGCATGAACCGGACACCGGGCAGGAGAGCGCGACCAGAACGGGCCCGCCCGGGCCGGTGACCGCGTGCCAGCTGCCGCCGCTCCCGGCGAGGACCGCCGGGACACCGAGGGCCAGGCACCTGGCGGCCGTGGGGACCGCGGCGGCCCGGGTGGCCCCGGCGGCGGCCGGCGCGAAGGCACACGAGATCGCCGACAGGACGCCCGCCGGAGACGGTTCCTGCCTCCAGGAACCGCCACTCCACGCCTCGATGAGGGTGTGCGTGGCCGACCCGAGGACCGTGTACCCGACCGCGTAGCAGGTACCGCCCGTGCAGGACACCCCGTTGAGGGTGTTCCCGTGCTTGGCCGGGGGCATGCTCGCGGTGAGCGCCGGCGTGCCTGTCTGTGGCGTACTGGTCACCGCCGCGCCGGACACCGACGTGGCTGCCGTCGTGCCGCATGCGGCAGTAGCGCCGGCCAGCGCCAGCGCCGCGGCGACCCGCGCGCCGCCTGTAAGGAGCCTCATGGTCGCCTCTCAGCAAAGAACGCGAGCGAACTGCTGCCCTCGTAGACGCCTAGGCGGACCTCCCGGTTGGGTGTGTACAGGCGCGGAATTACCGGGAGCTTCGAGCGGCCCTCCACAGCTGTGATGCGAACTCGCGGCCTCGCGCCTCGCCATGCAAGTCACACCACACGCGCAAGGGGTGAGCCACGGTTGCCGTCCAGCCGTCGAAATGCGCGTCGGCGCGGCGGTGCACGCCGATCCGCCATGGGTCGGCCGACATGCGGACATTGGCGGATTCTCGGGGGGCCGGTTCCAACTGCAGTCGTCCAGCGATCTCTGGGAGAGTCCGGCCATTCAACGCAGCCCAGCATCGCACTTCGCCAGGGGATGAGGTGCCGAGGACGCCAAGGAACGCCGCGCCCGCGCGACCGGTGATCGCCATTTCGATGCCGGCACCGGCCGCATTGCGCGAGATCGCAGCAGCTACGTCCCATATGTTCCGGCCCCAGGCGTACGCGGTGACGACCTCGCTCCCGGGCCATGCCGTCCGGTCTGCAAGCAGATCCGCCAGGCCTGTGATGTCAACGAGCCTGACTGCAACCTGCCGCCAGTTTTGCTTCCGTTCGACCATCCCCTGCTCGGCCAGTTGCCTGACCGCCCTCGACGCGGTGGAAACGCTGACCTCCGCACGCTGCGCTAGTTCAGTGATACTCGGCTGCGCCCCGCTAGCGGCCGCAATCAACAACTCCTCGGCTACTAGCGCATGCCCCTTTTGCAGCGGCACCACATCACGCCGGCGTACCACGTGCCTGGCGAACTGCCGCGTGGCCAGCCGCAGTCGTGGCCAGGTGATCTCGGCTACCCCATCGACGTCGATGAAGCTGAGGTTGATGTGCCGAAGCGCTGCTCGCCACTCGACTGGCACCGAGCCAGCCACTAGGGCAACCCGGCCGGGGCCGGCTTCCGTGCGGGCGCTGGCGATGAGATCGTCCACCGTATCGTAGGAGGCAGGGTCGATCACATGTACTTGCAGGTTGATGCCATCGTCGTAGGTCAGCACGTCATCGCGACCGCGGCTAATGACTAGATCGCCAACGCGATCCGGCTCGTCGGGGATCCACGACAGGTTCAGGTGCAATACAGCCGCCATGGCTTGCATGATATTCGATGGGTAGCTTAAACAGCAAACGATGTCACATCGCAGCAGAACGTTCTTCATCATTTGCTGTTTAATACGTACTGTACAGATTCTGCAAGTGATATGGGTGTGGGCTGAGCCAGGAGGCGCCGCCGCTCGTTCGGATTATCCAACGGTCGGAGCGGACGCTGGCCCTGCGCTCCGGGACCGCGGAACGACTTGCGCAGCGAAGTCCAGGTACCCCTGGTGACCGGGCAGTTCCTTCAGGCACTCGGTGACCAGTGTGGCGGCCTGGGCCACGTCACCATGGCGCTCCGCGATCCTCGCGCGCAGGAAGGTGAGCTCTGGCCCGGCAAGCGCCGGGCTCGCGGCGAGCCGGTCCAGCAGCTCGTCCTCGGGGGTTCCCGCGAACCGGTCGAGGAGCATTTCGTGCCAAGCCGCGAGGTCCTTGGTGCGCCCGTGGCGCCGGTAGCGAGTCTGGTCGAAGCTTCCGTACACGGTGCGCGGTCGCTTTGGATCGGCCCGTCCGGCCGCGTCCAGCGCGTCCAGGTAGCACTCGGCGAACGTCCGCCACATGTCCGGCGTGGTGAGCAGGCGGGCAAGCGGAACGGCCAGGGCCGTCTCCTTTTCCGGCACCTGACCGTAGCCCGATCGAGTCCAGCCGTAGTCCGCCTCCCAGCGGATGAGCTGCTCCGGCACGCGCCGGGCGAAGGCCGCGAAGCCGTCATGACGGAGCACCGACTCCCACAGCACGGCGACGGCATCAGAAACCACGAACTTCGCGGCCTCCACCGGGTCATCGGAGTGGAAGTAGTCATAACTCTTCATGTCGCAGGCAAGGTCAACTATCTCCGCGACGGCCTGCTGCGCTGGCCCGGGCTCGTCGGCCTGGAGCGCCGCCAGTGCCTCGCCCGCCAGCCGACGGAACGTGAGCCGCCACCTGGACCGCTCGGTGTGGTGTACCCGGCGGTCCCCGGCCATGTAAGCACCGTCCTTTGCCAGGTTGACGAACGTCGTCACCTCGTCCAGCACGGTGTCCGGGTCCGGCAGTTCCTTCCTCGGCTTCACCTTCGGCTGTTCCGGCGAGCGAAGCTCGTCCTCGATGCGCTCGCGAAGCTGGGCGTTCCCTCGCCAGTAGAGAGTCCACAAGATCTTGCGGAGGCGCGCGTCGTCACTTGGCGCCATGGCGCTGTAGAACTCGTCACGGTTCTTCCGGTTCGCCGGCATGACAACCAATCGTAGGCGCGAGGCAGCCGCCGCTGCGGCATGTTGAGCCGCCCTCATCGGATGCACAACCCGGCTCCGCGGAAACGCGAGCGTTGCCGGATCGCGGCTGAGCACCTGTTGCAGCCGGCAAGATGCTGGGCAGGCGCCACGGTTCGTTCTGGATGACGGGGATGAGGACCACCTACGGCGGGTCAGCGATTTGGGCCGGGGCACTGAACGGTTGCCGTGTGCAAGGTCACGTGCTGGGTTTCGGTCCCGCGCCCCCGGTGTGGCCGCGGCCGTCGTCGGGGAATGCGGGGGGCGGCGCCGACGGCCCGGAATCCGTCGGCGAGCCCCGTCGGCGCAGCATGGGATACACAAACCAAAGGCCACCGAACAGGCCAACGGTGAAGACGGTCACCAGGATCACTGCCAGGTCGTTCTCGACACAGCTGACCACAACCAGCACCGCCACGGCGACGGTCAGGGCCACGGCGGCAAGGCCCGCGATGGCCATCACGTTCGCTGCCCGTACCAGATGCTCCTTCATGTGGTGGCGGAAGACCAGCCGGTGGAAGGCGACCGGCCCGAGCAATAGGGCGGTAGACACCACGGCGAGCATCACGGCCGTCACATACAGCGCCCGCTGCGCATGCCCGAGCGCGGTAAACCGTGCATAGAAGGGCAGCGAGAGCAGGAAACCGAAGATCACCTGAACGCCGATCGCGGCGACCCGAAGCTCCTGCAACAACTCGACAAGATTGCGGTCGTCGCGCTGCGCTTCCGTCTCCCCCGGACGATCGGCGGTGATCACGAGACGGACTCACCCGCCGCGGCACTGCCTGTCATGATCGCGGCTCACCTGCCCCCGAACTAGCAGGCTGGCAGCCTGCCATGGAGGCCCATCGTACTTCAGCGGCAGGCGCGGCGTCGGCCTCAAGGCGCCCTGGATCGTCCATACCGTGCGTAAACCGCGAATGGCCGTTGCCCGTCAATATATCGGATAACGAATTAATTCACCTGATGTCTATGGAAATAAGATCATTTCCGGCCGTCGGCGAGCATGGAGTGAGGGCCGTTATGTCAGGCAGTGAGGGAGTGTTCCCGCTTTTCGAACGGGCGGACCGGGCCGGCCTGCTGGACGGAGGGAGCGGGCTGGTGGTGGCGCCCACCGCCACCGGCAAGTCGCACATCGGGCGTGAAGCCATCCGCCGGGCGCTGGCAAACGGCGCGCACACAGGCCTGCACGCCTACCTGGTCCCCTTCCGGGCCCTGGCGGCCGAAATCCACGACGGCTTCGCAGCGGCCCTCGACGGGACCGGCGCGCGGATCCGCCTGCTCACCGGCGATCACCGCGACCCGCTCCGCCCCGATCAGGCCGACCTCGTGGTGGCCACGTACGAGAGCTTCGCCGGGTTGATGCGCAGTCATCCGCTGACGGCGGGTCTGGTCGTCGCGGACGAGGTGCACCTGGTCGCGGACCCCGAGCGCGGCCCGGTCGTGGAGGGCCTGCTGGCCCAGCTGAGAGGCCGCGCCGAGGGCCTGCTCGCGTTGTCGGCCGTGGTCGACAACGGTGAGGAGCTGGCCGGCTGGCTGGACGTCCCGCTGCTGCGCGGCACCGCCGAAGACCGGGCCGTGGGCCTGATCCTGCGGCACGCGTTCGCCGACGACCTGGACGCGGTGCTGGTCGAGACCCTGCGCCGGTTCGAGGATCAGGCGCTGGTGTTCTGCAGCTCGCGGGCGGGCGCCGAACACGCCGCCAAACTGATCGCCGACGCGCTCGAGCTGCCCAGCCCGGAATTGCCCGAACCGCCCGAGGACGAAGACGACCCGGTACTCGGGCTGCTCCACAGGTCCGTCGCCTACCACCACGCCGGGCTCGGCAAGCCGGTCCGGCAGCACATCGAGTCCCTGTTCCGCTGCAGGAAGCTGCGGGTCATCACGTGCACGCCGACGCTCGCCGCCGGGGTCAACCTCCCGGCCGGCGTGACGATCGTGCGGGATGTGTTCCGCCGCGAGCAGATCCGGGGCCGCTACCGGCCGGTGCTGCTGCCCGCGGGTGAGATCGTCAACATGCTGGGCCGGGCGGGCAGGCCCGGCCAGGTGAGCAAGGGCACCGGGATCGTGCTCATCGAGCGCGATCACAAGAACGAGGTGGGTGAGCTGGTCGACCTCGTCCGGGAGGGCCGCGGCGGCCACGTCAGCAGCCACCTGACCGACAGCTTCGAGACGCTCATGCGCTTCGTCCTTGCCGTGGTGGCCGAGCGAGGAGAGACCACCCGCGACGACGTGGCCCGCGCGTTCGAGCGGACGCTCGCGCACCATGAGCAGCGGGCCGAGGTGTCCTTCGACCGCACGCTGCAGGACGACCTGATGGAGGATCTGCCCGCGTACGACAAGGCCCGCCAGGACGGCGTCGCGCTCATCGGCTACGCGCTCACCACCGAAGGCGTCGATGCGTCCGTCGACTCCCGGGGAAAGCGGTACGAGGTGCAACTGAAGCTCACCGAGTTCAGCTGCAGCTGCCCGGCGCGCAGCCGCTACTACCGCAACCAGGTCTGCAAGCACCAGGCGCTGGTAGTCCACGAGCTGCTGTTCGGAACCGCTGTGGCACCCGAAGCCAGGGCCCGCGCCCTGTACCTGTGCGGCCACGTGTTCGGCCCGGTGCTCGACATCGGGACCCGGCTGTCGGAGGCGCTCGGGCTGCTGCTGAGCTGGGGGCTGGCAGAGAAGGTGCCCGGCGGCTGGCGGGCCACCGAGCTCGGGCGGGTCGCCTCGGCCTCCGGGTTCGACCTGCTGCTCGTCCACCAGGTGGCGGACCGGCTGCACGGCGCCGCGGCCGGCGACTACCGCACGGTCGCGCGGTGGGCGGTAGAGGACTTCCACGCCGATCCCAGGGACCGGGAGAAATGGCTGAGTGCCGTCACCGCATGGCTCGATGAGACGGAACGGAACGCCATCAGGCTGCCGGTCAGGTACCGCGGCGACTGGGAGCAGGGGCTGGACCGGCTGGCCCAGGCCTGCGGACTGTACGAGCGGGCCGCCCTGAGCCTGGGCCGGGACGACCTGGCGGCGGCAGCGCGGGACGCCGCCGGCGCGCTGCGCTACGGCGTGGCCCCGCCGCTGGTTCCGCTGATGGCCCTGGGCTTCCCGCAGCTGCGGCGGGCCCGGGCCCGGCTGCTGTACGACCGCGGCATCCGTGACGTCACCGACCTGGCCTGGGCCGACCCGGCGCAGCTCGCGGACTCCAGGCTCCCCCGTGCCTACCTCGAGGGCTGGATCCGGCGGGCCACCGAGATCTTCGAGGCGGCCAAGACGCAAGGAGCCGATCGCGACGACGATCCGGAAGGGTTCGACGACCTCGTGGCCCGGTTCCGGCTGGACCCGGCCGCGCTATGATCGCGCTCACCGACGAGCAGCGGGCCGCGGTCGAGCACGACTGCCAGTACCTGAAGATCCTGGCCTGCGCCGGATCGGGCAAGACCGAGGTCCTCGCCCACCGGGCGGTCCGGCTGCTGACCCGGGGCGTGAGTCCCGAGCACCTGATCGCGTTCACGTTCACCGAGAAGGCCGCCGCCGAACTCCGGGAACGGATCGAGCGCCGGGCCGCCGGAGCCGACCCGGGCCGGTTCGCGGACCTGCCGCCTACCAGCCAGGGGATGTTCGTCGGGACCATGCACGGCTGGGCCTTCCAGCGGCTGCAGTCCCTGGGCGGCCGGTATGAGCTGACCGAGAGCCTGACCGCCGAGCAGGAGTGGGTGCTGCTGCACCGGGTCGCGCGGCGGCTCGGCGTCGTCGGCCTGCAGGCCCGGGATGGCGCGAAGGTGGCCGCGGGTCCGGCGGTCACGGCGTTCCTGCGCAGCAGCGAGGTCGTGCACAACGACCGCGTCGACCGGGGCAGGCTGCGTGCCGAGGCGCCCGAGTTCACCGCGGTGCTTGACCGCTACGAGTGGCTCCTGGACGAGATGCGGCTACTGCCGTTCCGGCTCATGATCAGCCACGCGGTGGACGAGCTCGCCCCAGGGGGCCGCCTGGCGGCGCAGGTCACGGCGGCGCACGTCCTGGTGGACGAATTCCAGGACCTCAACCCCGCGCAGGACGAGCTGGTCCGGCGGCTTGCCGGACTCGGGGCCGCCGTCAGCGTGGTCGGCGACGACGACCAGGCGATCTACCAGTGGCGGGGCGGCGACGTCGCCCTGCTGACCGGCTTCGGCCGCCGCTACCCCGGTGCCGCCCAGACGACCCTGGCCACCAACCGGCGCTGCCGTCCCGGCATCGCCGAACTGGCCCGCCACCTCGTGGACAAGCTCGAGGATCGCCAGCCCAAGCAGCTGCAGACCGCGCGTGAGCCGGTATACCCGGGCTGCGTCGAGATCATGATCGGCGCCGATCCGGAGCAGGAGGCGGCCGGCCTCGCCGGGCGCATCCAGGCGCTGCTGGCCGACGGCCACCGGCCCGGCGACATCGCGGTCCTGTACCGGTCGGTCCGCCTGTCCGCCCGCCCGCTGACCGAGGAGCTGCGCCGCCACGGCATCCCCGCGGCGGTGGTGGGCCGCAGCTCCCTGCTCGTCCACCCCGAAATGGCGCTGCTGGCCCGGATCTTCGTGTACTGGGCGGGCGGTACCTGGTACCCGGGCGCCGCCCCTGTGCCGGAGATCGTGTCCCGCGACGACCTCGCCGACGCGATCGAGGAGATCACCGGCACCAGCCCCGAGCCTGCGCTGAAGGTGATCGAGGAGCTCGGCGAGCAGGTCCGCGAGGACGGCGTCGCGGACAGCGTTCCGGTCTTCAACGAGCTGATCGCCGCCCTCGGCCTGCCGCGCGCGGGTGACCAGCACCAGGAGCTGGGGGTCGGCCGCATGTCGCAGATGCTCGCGGACTTCGACCACGCGGTCCGGCGGGCCGCGCCCGCAGCGCTCTACGCGGACGACGGGGCGGACGCCGAGGAAGCCGCCGACGACGCGGCCCTGTCCGAGCCCGGCGCCCGTGTGCTGGGCAGCCGCCGCGGCGACGTGTACCTGGTGCGGCTGCGCGCCTACCTGGAGCACTTTGCCGCGAGCGCCGCCGAGGAGACACCCGCGGCCGACCCGGCCGCCGCGGAGGCGGTCCAGATCATGACCATCCACCAGGCCAAGGGGCTGGAGTTCCCGGTCGTATTCGTGCCGAGCCTGGTCGAGGGGCGGCTGCCGCCGGCGCTGACCCGGCGGCCCCAGCAGTGGTACCTGCCGGTGCACCTGTTCGACCGGGAGCGTTACGAGGGCCGCGAGAGTGACGAGGCGCGCCTGCTGTACGTGGCGCTGACCCGGGCCCGCGAGCTGCTGGTGCTGAGCTGGTTCGGCCGCTATGCCGCGCGGGCCGCCAAGCCGTCCCGCTTCCTGACCCGTTACCTCGGCGACGCACTCGGCGCGGCACTGCCCGCCCGCGGCGCCCGCCCGCGGCCCGGCCCGCGGCGTTCCGATCAGGCGCTGCTCGATCTGGACTTCTCCACCCTGGCCAGTTACAGCGAGTGCGGCTACCGGTACCGGTTGCGGCATCTGTGCGGGTTCGGGTCGCCGATCGCGCCAGAGCTCGGCTTCGGCCGCGTTCTCCACCACGTGATCGCCGAACTGGCGCGCGCCGCGCCCGCCGCCGGGCCGCCCGGCGACCGCGCCGTCACCTCGGCGATCGAGCAGGCATGGTACCTGCCATTCGCGGGGGCGATCCCGGCCGCCAACCTGCGGGCCTCGGCGGTCCGCCGGCTGACCGCTTACGCGCAGCGCCACGGCACGGAACTGACCCGCACCCTCATCCCGGAGGCCCGGTTCGAGGTCCCGATCGAGGGCAGCCGGATCCGTGGCCGCATCGACCTGCTGCTGCGCGCCGCTCCCGGCGCGTCCCGGCAGGTCGAGATCGTCGACTTCAAGACCACCGCGAACCGGCCCGCTCCCGCGCTGCACCGCAATCAGCTCCGCTTGTACGCCGCCGCGATGGCCAGGACCGGCTATGAGCCCGTCCGGCTGGCCATTCACGACCTTGAGCAGGGCGACCGCATCGAGGTGGCGGCCGACCCGGCCGCCCAGGCGGCCTTCGAGGAGCAGCTGGGCCAGTGGGTCGATGGCATCCGCTCGGGTGTCTTCGACCCCAATCCCGCCGCCTGCCGCACGTGCGACTTCGCCACGTTCTGCCCGCACGCGCCATCCGCGCGCTCACACGACCGGGCGCCCGAGGTCCCACTGCCGTTCGACAGGGAGGGCTAGCTGACCTACCCATATCCGCAAACTGAAGAGTACTAATCAGTTTGCGGACAGGCAGCCTGCACCACCCCTCTTGCCCATCCTGCGCTCCCGGCAGCAGGGCGAGATTCTCGCGCTGCTGCTAGGCGATCCTGACCTCGAACTTAGCCTTACCGAGATCGCGCTACGGACGGGCGCTCCGCATCCATCGGTCCACCGGGAGATCCAGCGCGCTGAAGAGGCAGGCCTGCTGACAACGCGGAAGGTCGGAAACACTCGACTGGTCCGTGCCAACACCGCCAGCCCCTACCACGCGGGACTGGCCCAGGTGCTCACCCGTGCCTTCGGGGTTCCTGCCATACTCGCTGACGCCTTGACCGACATCGAAGGGATCTCCGGGGCGTACATCTACGGCTCGTGGGCCGCCACACGTGAAGGGCACGCTGGTCGGCGGCCCGTGAGTGACATCGACGTGCTCATTCTCGGCGACCCGGACCGAGATCAGCTTTATGAAGCGCTCAGCACCGCAGAAAAGCGGCTGGGCAGATCCGTCGAGGCGACAATCCGCGCTCCCGACTGGCTGGAAGCAGGATCCGGCGCTTTCCACGACACCCTAACCAGCCGACCATTGCTCAGGATTGATCTTCTGCCCCGCTGATGAACGGCCCGATGGAGAGGTACCCAACAACGCCGGAGCTCCCGGTAGCGCTGCTTTCGCCTGCCGATTGCCCACGATGCATCCGCGTGTTGACAGTCATCGAAATCTGCCCGCTGGCGGCCATGGGGAACTGCCCGGGCGCTGCCGTCCCGGTCACTGAACGTGACGTTGAATGGCCGCGGCTGCGCGAAGAGCCGCCGTTCGGCGTGATCTTGACGCTCAGTCAGCCGATCATGTCGGGTGCGCAGAACTAGTTCATCTGCTCCTGCTCGTAGCGGTGTTCCAGTCTGTTGGGAAGAGACCGGCGCGGACCGCTCCGAACTGTGGCGAGCAAGCACGGGTGAGCCAGCCATCGAGGTCTTCGGTGCCCGATCGAATAAGCCCGCATCAGCATCAGGGGTCTTCGCCTCTTGGGTCCAGCGGGCGAGACTGGCGCGGACGCTCAGGGTGATCGGGTGCTCGGGGCCTTGGACTCGCTGGAGGATGGGCAGCAGGGCGCCGAACTGGTCGCGGGCGCTGGCAGCATCGCCTGCCTCGCCGGTCCAGCGGGCGAGGCTGGCGCGGGTGTTCAGGGTGCTGGGGTGCTCGGGGCCTTGGACCCGCTCGCGGATGGGCAGTAGCGAGGTGTACTGGTCGCGGGCCCCGGCCACATCCCCCGCCGCCCCCGCCCAGCCGGCAAGGTTGCCGCGGGTGTTCAGGGTGTCGGGGTGCTCGGGGCCCTGCACGCGCTCGCGGATGGGCAGCAACGCGGCGAACTGGTCGCGGGCCCCGGCCGCATCCCCCGCCACCCCGGTGTAGTAGGCGAGCCTGGCGCGGGTGTCCAGAGTGTCGGGGTGCTCTGGGCCCTGGACGCGCTCTTCGATGGGCAGCAGGGCGGCGAACTGGTCGCGGGCCCTGGCGTCGTCTCCAGCATCCCCGGTCCAGCGAGCGAGGTTAGCGCGGATATCCAGGGTGTCGGGATGTTCGTGGCCCTGGACGCGCTCTTCGATGGCCAGAAGGGCGGCGAACTGGTCGCGGGCTCCGGCCGCATCTCCCGCCTCCCCGGACCAGCGGGCGAGACTGGCGCGGGCGTTCAGGGCGTCGGGATGCTCGGGTCCATAGTCCTTGCTGTCTCGATAAGCGTCGACGATCCGCGTGTAAAGCTCCCGGGCCGCCTGGTGGCTGCCGCTGAATCCAAGGTATTGCGCGATCCGCCTGATGCCGTCACTGGTCAGGTCGAGGACGGCCCGGGCGTGCGGCAGCAGCACCGCGCACGCCGGCCACGCCGCGGGCAATGTCGTGTCGGCGGGGACCGCAGCCTCGACCACGGCCGCGGCGGCCTGCTTCCACTCGGCGGCTACGCCGGCGGATACCCGGGCGAGGGTGACTTCCTGGACCAGGCGGTGCACCAGCACCAGGCCGTTCCCGGCCGGGGTGACCAGGGAGTAGCGGCGCAGCGCAGCGATCGCATCTCCGGCAGCAACCAGATCGCCTAGCAACGGGCCGACCACGGCCGCCACGGCCGGGGCAATCAGGGCGGCGGCCTGCGTCCCGGCGAGTAGCAGGGCCAGCGGCACCGGCTCGGGTGCCAAGTATGCCAGCAGCCGCAACAGCCCCGCCGCGGCCGGGGTCTCGTCCTCCAGCTGGGACAACGCCAGCCCCAAGGTGGCCGCCACGTCTGCCGGGTGCCCTGCGGCCTGGCCGCGGGCCAGCAGGTCCGCGCGGCGATCCCGGAACAGCGCCAGGTACCCGCCCAGGCTGCTCCCGGTGGCCTGGATATAGGCGGCGGACTGCTCCAGCGCCAGCGGCAGCCCGCCCAGCTCCCTGGCCAGATCTAGCGCTGCCCGCTCGTCCGGATCGCCGGTCCGGTTCATCAAGAACCGCGCCGCGACTACGGTGTCCAGCACCGGAACCTCCATGGCCTGGCCGTGCGGCCACGCCGCACTCTGGCTTGTTATAAGCACCCGGCCCTTCCCGGCGGGCGGCAAGAACCGGCGCACAGCGCCCTGGCCCCGGGCATTGTCGAATACCAGCAGCCAGCCCGCAGGGAATGCAGCCAGCACCGCATGCACCGACGCCACCGGATCG
This sequence comes from Trebonia sp., assembly GCF_030042015.1. GTDB lineage: Bacteria > Actinomycetota > Actinomycetes > Streptosporangiales > Streptosporangiaceae > Trebonia. The sequence continues at coordinate 11,868 of NZ_JASIAL010000326.1, forward strand.
CGAGCATCGACCATCTCCCGTGCGCCGAGCTGAGCGGCTAGCCGGGCGAACTCCGCCAGCAGCAGCGTATGGTCCTCGGCGGGGAACTGCCATGCCAGCCCCACCTCAGCTAGGTGCCGGTGGGCGTACTCCACCGCAACGCTCGTCTTGCCGGCACCTCCAAGGCCGTACAGCGTCACCACCCGAGGTTCCGGTCCCGGCCCGCCCGTCAGCCGGGCATCCACGGCGGCCAGCAGCTCCTCCCGCCCGGCCAGCAGCCCCGGCCGCGGAGGCAGCGACACCGGTAGCTGCGCGGCGCGCTCTCGCGGTGCCTCGACATACGTCCCGATCGCGGGGCCGCCAACCGCGGCCGCAGCTCCCGGCCCGAACTGACCGGCGATCCCGGACCCGGCTAGCTGCGCCCCGGACCCGGCCTGGTAGGGCCCGTATGAACATCACCGTGCACCACGTTCGCGGCCACGCCCCCGCTCCTTGCCGTCGCGGTCACGTTCCCGCCAGCGGCGACGGAATGATCCGCGGCAGTCACCGCAGGCCCGATCTCCTTGACCAGCGCGGCCAGTTGCGGCTCCGCGTCCGGATGGTCGGCCAGCAGGTCAGCGAACCGGGTCTCCCACTGCGCCGCCAGGGCAGCCCGTACCTGCTCCAGCTCACCCGGCGTAGCCGTGTTGAGCTGATCCCTGGTCATGTCGAGCCGCCGCTCGATCGCCGCGTCCGGCTGACCGCGGCCGAACAACCGGGCGACCTTATGCCGCACTCCCTCCCAGCCGTCGGTGACCATGGCCTGCACCAGCGCCGCTGCCGCCATGGCAGCCAGAACTACCACCATTTCCTCCCTTCGGCACCGTCATGAGAGACGAAGGACAATCTACCGGGCAGGACAGCAAACAAGCCGTCCCCTATTTCCGCGAGAACTAGCCTGACTGACCTGACCGATCACGGGTTGTGTCATTGCCCGCCCGAATGAGATCCAGTTCTACGCGCCAGCAACGGCGTCCGCGCCACCCAACCGGATGCTGATGCCCGGCACCGCCCTCACGACGACAAACGGCGTCGCAGCGAGCAGCACAACAGAACTGGACTTTCTGTGCCAGGCACATACTCGATCGGCACGGCTGTTGACAGGAACAGAGTCGGCGGTATGGGGTGCGCGCTGATCTTGGTCGGCGCGGTGACCGGCTACGGATTGTGTTGTAGCTCGTCTTCGCTGCGCGTCGTACGTTGCGGTCATCGTTCATTGCTGGGACCTGCGGCGGCCCAGCTTCCCGGGTCCCAGCTGTCCCTGGAGGTGCCCGATGACCACCAAGACCCTGTCCAACGCCCTCGTCCCGGTCCAGCCGGTCTTCACCGACGCCGAGCGGCTCGCGCTCGCCGGATACCTGGCCGGCTACCGCGGCCTGACCCGCGAGGCCTACACCCTCGACCTGCGCCAGTTCACCGGCTGGTGCCGCGCCCGGTCCCTGCCGCTGTTCTCCGTCCGCCGCGCCGACATCGAGACCTACGCCCGCGAACTGGAAGCCAGAGGCCGCGCCCGCGCCACCGTCACCCGCAGGCTGTGCACCATCGCCGGGTTCTACAAGTACGCCGTCGAGGAAGAGCTCCTCGAGCACTCGCCCGCCGCGCACGTCCGCCGTCCCCGCCTCGACTACGAGTCGCACGCCACCGCCCTGGACCGCAACGAGCTCGGCGCGCTCCTGGTCGCCGCCGGACTCGGCCCGCCCGCCGAGCACGCCCTCATCTCCCTGCTCGCCCTCAACGGGCTGCGCGTGTCCGAGGCCACCGGGGCGGACATCGAGCACCTGGGCCTGGAACGGGGCCACCGCACGCTGGTGATCACCCGCAAGGGCGGCAAGGTAGTGACCATCCCGCTCGCCCCGCGCACCGCCCGCGCGATCGACCTGGCGACCGGCGAGCGCACCGAGGGACCGCTGTTCACCACCACCGATGGGCGGCGGCTGGACCGGCACGGCGCCGCCCGGGTCGTCCGCCGCGTCACCCGCCGCGCCGGGATCGCCAAGCACGTCAGCCCGCACACGCTTAGACACGCGTTCATCACCGCAGCGCTCGATGCCGGGGTGCCGCTGCGGGACGTGCAGGAGGCCGCCTCGCACGCTGATCCGCGCACCACGATGCGCTACGACCGTGCCCGGACGAGCCTGGACCGGCATGCGACCTACATCGTCGCCACATACGTCGCCGGAGCAGCGAGGTAACCCCCGCAAGGCGTGGTCCCGGAAGGCAGCCTGACCACCATCGGTGGCCAGGCTGCCGCAACCCTGAGCTCAGCCGAGATATCGCCGGAAGCGACCACCGACAGCGATCATGAACCGCCGTTCTGAATCACTGCGGGCAATCAATTGCGAACCTGCAGAGGAGACCAGAACAAGGTGATCTGTGCGCTTGTCTCGCTCGGAAGGTCCGAGGTGCGTGCACCCGCTGTAGGGCAGCCAACTCGACCAGGCCGTAAGGTGCACATGGGCCGAAGCTGTGCTCGTGGCAGTGCAGCGTATAGTGCAGTATAGTTAGATGCATAAAGTGCAGCATAACCGGGAAGCGGTGTACGATGGCTACCAGGCTCAACCAGCCAGCCAGGGCCCGCAAGAGCCTGCCGCTCACTGAGCGCGATCTTGCCGACCTGGAACGTCTTCGGGGGCACACCCCTGAGCGTGATGCGCTCGCTGACCTGGCCGGCGTCGTCGTGGCAGAGGGAGTCACTGAGGCTGCACTCTTGCACATGATCTTCACCGCAGGACTGCGTGCCATCCAGGAGAAGGCCGAAGAACTCGCGTACGCCAGCGCAGCTGCCGACAGGCTTGCCAGCGGCGAGGCGAATGAGATCCGCCGGATCGCACGACGCAGGCGACCCTCCTGGGCTGACGACGACTAACGGCTTTCCGCCATGACAGACATGCTGCGCGGGCGCATCTACCGTGCTCATCTGGCCCACATCGGCGAAGACAAGTTTTTCCTGGTTGTGTCGAACAACCGGCGCAACCGGGCGTTCGGGCAAGTACTCGCAGCCCGGCTGACTACCACACCGCCAAAGGCCGAGCGTCCCGCAATGGTGCCCCTGGGGCCAGGGGAAGTCATGACCGGCTGGGTTTCCTGTGACGATATCGAGACGATCTACGACGACGAAGTACGGGCGGATGCCGGCGCCATCACGGCACCCGCTATGCGCCGCATCGAGGCTGGCCTGCGAGCTGCCCTCGGCATGGCCGAGTGACGGTCCCGCGTCGTACTGCGATCCTGATCCTTGTTGCCGTAGAGCCTTTGCCATCGCCTTGACTGTGCTCGCGCAGTTAGCCGCACTAACGAATCGGTTGATATGTACGTGATCTGTCACATGACTCTCGCGAAAGCCCGACGCGCCGATTCGGCGTATACGGGTGATCGAAGATCACCCAAGCCCTCTGGGCGTATAACGCAAGATATACGGGTGATCATCGCTAGAATTTTCGATCCGATATGCGGAGATGATCACCCGTATATCAGCCGGTATGGAGCGCCGCCATGTCGAGCGTGTGAGCGGCATCTTTCACCCATGGTGATCTGGCGTACCCGGGGGACGCGGCTTACGCTGCGGTCCTCGTTCCATTGCTGGGGCCTGGCGGCTGGCCCTCGGCTCCTGGGCCTCAGCCGTTCCCGGAGGTACCCGATGACCGCCACGACCCCCTCCACCGCCCTCCTCACCGTCCAGCCAGTGTTCACCGAGTCCGAGCGGCTCGCGCTCGCCGGGTTCCTGGCCGGGTTCCGCGGCCTTACCCGCGAGGCCTACACGTTGGACCTGCGGCAGTTCACCGCTTGGTGCAGGCTCCGCTCGCTGCCGCTGTTCTCGGTCCGCCGGGCCGACATCGAGACTTTCGCCCGCGACCTGGAGGCCAAAGGCCGGGCCCGCGCCACCGTGACCCGGCGGCTGTGCACTATCGCCGGCTTCTACAAGTACGCGGTTGAAGAAGAACTCCTCGAGCATTCCCCGGCTGCGCACGTCCGCCGACCCCGGCTTGATTACGAGTCGCACGCCACCGGTCTGGATCGCAACGAGCTCGGCGCGATCCTGGTTGCGGCCGGGCTCGGCCCGCCCGCCGAGCATGCACTCATCTCCCTGCTCGCCCTCAACGGGCTGCGGGTCTCCGAGGCCACCGGCGCCGACATCGAGCAGCTAGGCCTGGAACGCGGGCACCGCACCCTGGTCATCACCCGCAAGGGCGGCAAGGTCGTCACCATCCCGCTCGCGCCCCGCACCGCCCGCGCGATCGGCCTGGCCACCGGAGAACGCACCGAAGGGCCGGTGTTCCTCGCCGCCGACGGGCGGCGGGGGACCGGCGCGCCGCCCGGATCGTTGCCCGGGTTACTCGCCGCGCCGGGATCAGCAAGCATGTCAGCCCCACAGGCTCAGACACGCGTTCATCACCGCCGCGCTCGACGCCGGGGTGCCGCTGCGGGACGTGCAGGAAGGCGCCTCGCACGCCGACCCGCGCACCACGATGAGGTATGACCGGGCGCGCACCAGCTTGGACCGGCACGCCACCTACATCGTCGCCGCGTTCATCGCCGGAGCAGCACGATAACGCCAGCCTCCGGATCGGCCCGGCCATGTCAGACGGCAAGGCCGATCCGGATCGGTCTCGGGCAGGGCCAGGGGAAGAACAGGGCGGAGCCAGAAGCTGCGACAGATAGTAATCAAACGTAGATTTGACTACCAGCTTATCGTCGCACAAAATTAGAAACAGGAGACGAGGGCAGAGGGCCGGCATGAGCAGCACAGACCGTGGCGAGCACCAGCGGCGCAGAATCATCGAATCCGTCACGGACTTCGCGCGACGTAACGGCTATAGCACCAGTGTTCGCGAGATCGCCAAGGACGTTGGGCTGGCGCCGACAACCGTCCACTACCACGTCGAGTCGCTCGTGAAAGCCGACAGGCTCCGCCGCGTGCCAGGACAGCCACGAACCATCCTGCCACCCGCACGCCTCGAACTCTGGCAGGAGCCACCCGATATGGCCGAGGTGGAGCTGCACTGGCAGGTCGCGGCGAGCATCGGCCGCGAAGCGATCCTGCTCGACGACGAGGACCGCAAGAGACTGCCGATTCCCAGATGGCTGGTCGGCCACGGGGACCTGCTCATGGTCCAGGTGTTCGGCACATCGATGATTGACGCCGCCATAGCACCTGGCGACCTGGCGGTCATCCGCAAACAGCAAGACGCCGAGAACGGTGAGATCGTCGCCGCGCGACTCCCCGGACATGCCGCGATGGACGCCACGATCAAAGAGTTCAAGCGCGACCAGACCGGGCACGCCTGGCTGATCCCCCGTAATCCTGCCGACCAGCAGCCGATCCCCGCTGACGACGCCGAAATCCTCGGCAAGGTCGTCACTGTAATGCGCATGCTCCGGTAACTGACCGCTAGTGCGACGAGGGCTTCTCGGCCTCGTACCGGCACTGCCGCGCCTGGCGGCGTGCCACCCTGCGCCCGCGCAACTCTCCGTCACGGCATGCGGTGAGTTTGACGGACCCGAGCCGCCGACCTGCTCGTTTGCCTGCTTATCCCGCTCGCAGATTGAGATGCGCGAGAAGAGTTGTTATGTCGCGATCCTACGCGGGTGATTCTGCTGGTGTTCGGCACCAAGCTCTCGCACGCGCCGGTAGCCGCCGTCGGAGAACGTTGTGCGCCAGGGCTTGCGCATGCCAGTGATCACTGCGATTGCGGGCCGCTGAAGCCCGCGTCTGGCCAGTTCCTCATTGGTAACCGTTCTCTAGCAGGCAGAACAGCCGGAACTGCTCACGGCGAGGCCCCGAGAGGCGGATTTCGTAAAGGCCGCTCATGGCACCGTGCATAGCCTCCCACTTACCGCCACCCGAGAACTGCGGCGGAGGCGCAGCAGCTACTGCGTCAAGCACGGCCGCGAATTGAGCATCGAGGGTGCTCGGGCATCCGCCGAGGAAATCCAGGGCAGGCACGGCATCGTCAGGTGCCTTGTAGTAGATGATGCTCCAAGGCACCTGCCCGGTACGATGCACGGCGGGTTGACGGCCAGTTCCACGCCGCGCCTCAGGGCGTTGAGGGGGCATGGAACTGACCGTAGCCGCCAGGAACTAGACGGTGGCCGTGACACGCCGTCGGCCACCCCGGGCGCTCGCGGCCTGCCGCGCTTTCGACGCGCGCGGAACGACACGGACTTCGGCACCGAGCGCGTCGGCGAGCGCGACGATGAGCGGCAGTTCCGGCCGCACCTGGCTTGCTGTGAACAATCGCCGGACGCTGGAGGCATTGCGGTTGACGCGCCTTGCCAGCTCGGCTTTAGATATCCCCAGGTCAGTCCGCAGCGAGTCGAGTTCCCTGATCAGCGCGTCCGTCTGGGCCAGCTCACGGGCTGCCCGCTCACAGGCAGCACGGTACTCAGGGTCCTGCATCCGCCGCGCTCGGCGGCGCTCATGCAAGCCAACGTCGACCATCTGCGAGTCCATGGGATCCCTCTGCTATGTGTTGCGTACGTGTCACACTGACTGTACCTCCTGCGCAACACTCAGTCTAGGTCTGGTATTCCACCCTGACCTGAGGCACTTGCATTCCGGGCGGCGGTCACGGCGCAGACCGGGCACGTCTGCGCGCGGGTAACAGCTTCGCGGGTAATCAAGGACGTCCGCACCGATTCGATATAGGCCGCCGTTATGACGACTGTGAGGACGACAATCAGGGCACTCACGGCGACGACAGCACTCGCGGCCGGCCCGTCTCATGACCCCGTCTACTGTGCCCTGCTGACACGGCTGCGCAGGTCGGCCGCCATCCGTGCCATCGTCGCAGCCTGCCGGTCTGTGATGTCGGAGCCGGGCCGCCAGGGCCGGGCGATATCCGCCGGGTCACGCAGTTCGATGAACGGATGATCCCCGTGGAAGTCGCTGAACGCCTCCGGATCCACCGCAGCGCGGACCGCACGGTGCAGCTCTTCGGCTGCGGCAAGCAGGTCTTTGGTCTGGAACATGCGGCCGCGGTAGCTGATCCACCATCCATCAGGGCCGCTGGCCAGGCCGAGCCCGCCTCGGATCGTCAGGTTCTGCCCGTGCTCGAAGGCATTCCGGACGCTCGCGATAGTCGTCGGCTGGTCCGGTTCGCCATCCGACAGCGGCAGGCCGACAGTCAGGACACCGAACCGCTCGAGTGCCTCGGAGAGGACTTTTCTCGGGTCCGCCACTTCGGCAGCAAGCTTAGCCACGGTGTGCAGGCGGTGCAGGCTGACGACGAACAGGTCCACGTCGACCCGACGCTGGATTAGGCCCGACCGGGGATCGTTGAGGATGGCGGGACCTGGGTCGGTGATCCGCCTGTGCTGCATCTGGCAGGCGAGCCAGTAGGTATCGACGTCATCGCGGATCAACAGCGCCCGCTGGGTCACGCCGGTCTCGTGCCAGAGCTTGATCTCCCGCCTGAACGTAACCATGCGCCTTAGTATGGCCGCTCGGCAGCAGCCGTCCGAGGCATTATTCCATGCGCAGAATCCAGGACCCGCACGTTCTGTGATCAAGCAACGCGCGGGAACCGCCGATAGGCGCGCTCTGGACGGGAAAGGTAAGCCAGCAGCTTGGCGCCCATAATCGGGTCATCTGTGACCTGACTTGTGACATGTTCGGCGGCGTGGGCGGTGGGCGGTTCGCTGACCTGCGGATTCTTTGATTTCTGCGGCTGAATGTGTGCACTAATCCCTGCCTGTAGGGTGGCCTGGTGCCGTATGTGCGGACGGTGAAGACGGCCTCGGGCGCGACTGCCGTGCAGATCGTGTACTCCTCCCGCCGCGGGTCGCGGGATATCGAGCACGTCGGGTCGGCCCACGATGATGCGGAGCTGGAACTGCTGAAGGCGGCTGCGCGGCAGCGGCTCGCGGCCGGGCAGGGTGAGCTTGACCCGGGCCTGGAGCCTGGCGGGCGGGGCGGCGGCCCGTTGCCGGTCACTTCCTCGCGGATGAGCTGCCTGCTCGATGCCCTGATGCGCGCCTACGACGTGCTGGGCCTGAGCCGGGCGGCTGGCGGGGATGAGGTGTTCCGGCAGCTGGTGCTGGCCCGGATCATCGAGCCGGCCAGCAAGCTCGATTCCCTGCGGGTCCTGGAGGAGGCGGGCGCAGCGGCCGCGGGGTCGTACCGGACCGTGCTGCGGCGCCTGCCGGCGTATGCGAAGCAGGAGTTCCGGCAGGAGCTGTCGGCCGCCTGCGCGGCGCACGCCCGGCTGGGTCCTGCCTCCCTCGTGCTCTACGACGTGTCAACGCTTTACTTCGAGACCGACGCCGGGGACGTTCCGCGAGCCGGGGTTCTCCAAGGAGCGCCGTCTTGAGCCGCAGATAACCATCGGCCTGCTCACCGGGCAGGACGGCTTCCCCCTCATGGTCAGCGCGTTCGAGGGGAACAAGGCCGAGACCAAGACGATGCTGCCGGTCATCGAGAAGTTCATGGCCGCCCACCGGCTGCCCGACGTCACCGTCGTCGCCGACGCGGGCATGATCTCCGAGGCGAACCAGAAGGCCATCGAGGCCGCGGGCCTGTCGTTCATCCTCGGCATGAAGATCCCCGACGTCCCCTACCAGGTGGACAAGTGGCGCTGCGAGCACCCGGGCGAGGACATCCCCGACGGGCACATCTTCACCCAGCCCTGGCCCGCCGGGCCGTCGTCCAAGCGCCGCGACCAGGTCATCTACTACCAGTACAAGGCCGACCGGGCACGCCGCACGCTGCGCGGGATCGACGAGCAGGTCGCCAGGGCCGCCAAGGCGGTCGCGGGCCTGGCGCCGGTCAAGCGGAACCGGTTCATCGCCCTGGACGGCGCGACGAAAAGCGTCAACCGCGAGCTCGAGGCCAAGGCCAGGACCCTGGCCGGCCTGAAGGGCTACGTCACCAACCTCGCCGCCTGCCCCGACGGCACCCCGGTCACGGCCGAGTTCGTGATCGGCTCTTACCGCCGGCTCTTCGAAATCGAGAAGAGTTTCCGCATGTCAAAGCACGACCTGCAGGCCCGCCCGGTCTACCACCACCTGCGCGACTCGATTGAGGCGCACCTGACCATAGTCTTCGCGGCCCTGGCGGTCAGCCGCTGGATCGAGCACCAGACCGGATGGTCGATCCGCAAGTTCGTCAAGACCGCCCGACGCTACCGCACCATTCAGATCCAGGCCGGCAAGCACGTCATCACCGCGGCCGACCCCCTGCCCGCCGACCTCCAGACAGCCCTCAGCCAAATCCACGGCCCGGCAGCAACGCACTAAATTGTCACAAGTCAGGGTCCGAGGCATTATTCCATGCGCAGAATCCAGGACCCGCACGTTCTGTGATCAAGCAACGCGCGGGAACCGCCGTTCGGTATGCGATTAGCTGCTCGATCCTCACCTGGCAATCGGAGACTTATCCGGATGTTATGCCGCCCGAGATGGGTGGCGTGTCCCACGGTGAGCGTGCGCATGTGTGGAGTTCAGCGAGCACGAGCGCCGGAACCCGGCCGGGTGACCGAGGCGCGGTTTTCCTTGGCCACCCGGCTAGTCTGCTACGAGGCGGCAGATGAGGACCGGCGTGACCTTCTCATGCTTGGCTTCTTTGTCTTGGTGTGGGCTGCTTTGATCGCGGCGACGTGAGCCTGGAGTGCCTTCTCGTGGAACTGCTTGAGCTGCGTCGCGATCTCCTTGAGATCGTCCCCGTCCACCTTGTGCATGATGAGCCAGCGGATTTCCCTGAAAAACTGCTGCTCGCCGCGCAGCTCGATCAGCTTCGGGCCCAGGACGGTGATTGCCGTAGTAAGCAGTGCGGCGATAGAAGTGATGATGCCGGCCGGGCCGCAGCCGAGTGCGGTGAGTACGGCCTGGAGGCCGGCGGCTCCGGCGGTGAGCAGGGCACCGGTCAGGATCGCGCGCGGGTTTGGGTTCATCTCTTGTTCCCTCTTTTCCCCCGCGGGTGCGGGGTGTGGAGGGGTGGGTCAGGGCAGCGCGACTTTTCCCATGCCGGGCCCAAAGTTTCTTCGTGGACTTTCTGTCATGTCCTCGTGACGCAAATGCGACATAGCGATCGCAGACTGCGAAGCAGGAGGGGAACATGGAGGGGATTCAGTCCAGCGACGCCGACCTTGTCCGCAGAGCACTCGGCGCTACGACGGATCAGGAGCGGACCGCGGCCTTCGAGGCCATCGCGGGCAAGTACCGGTTAACAGTTCTGCGCCAGTGCGCCTACTGGTTCCCGGATCCGGAAGCCGCCCAAGACGTCGGCCAGGCAGCGTTCGAGGCCGCGTTCACCTTGCTGGCCCAGGGGAAGGGGCCAGAACGGCCGGACAAGCTGGCCGGGTGGCTGATCGAGATCGCCCGCCATCGCGGTCAGGAGTACATCCGCAAGACCAAGCCCGCCGGTGTGCAGTGGGCCGACCTGCCTGAAGGCCGCAGCCTGGACGAGACCGAGGACGACGAGGAGGACCGGTCGGGCAGCGCGTCACGTCGGGCGCACGCGACAAAGCTGGTCGAACGCGTCGTCGCCACCTTCACCGGCCGGCAGCAGGAGATCTACCAACTGCGGTTCGTCCAGGAACTGACCGGCAGAGAGATCGCCGGGCGGCTGGGCATCGCGGACAAGGCCGCGAGCAACGAGGCCACCATCGTGCAGGGCCTGATCGCCGACGGGTTCGGCGCGCTGATCCTGATGCAAGAGGGACGGAGATACTGTCCTGACCTCGCCCGCATCCTCGACGACACCGCCAAGATGCGCACCGCCGACACGCCGACGTTCGCGGCCGCCCCGGCCGACGCGGATCTCTTCACCGCCGCGCTCCGGCAGCGGATCGTCAACCACTTCAATGACTGCAACGTCTGCGACAACTGCCGGACCTGCAACAACAAACGCCGCCAGCTCGTCGGCCCGTACGTGCCAGCGCTGATCCCGATCGTGTTCGCCGGCGAGTTCCGTGACCGCATCGACCAGGTCATCCGGCGCGTCGTCGAGCAAGCCCACGCCGGACACAACCCGTCGGCCCATCCTGGCTCCGGGCCGCCGACAGCCCCGGCCGCTAGCGGAGCGCCCGCCATGGCTGGCGGGTTTCTGGCTACAGCTGGCGCCGGGACTGGAGCTGCTGCCGCGGACGCCTTCGTCAGTCGGCTGCAATTCCTCGTCCACAAGGCAAGCGAGTCCAACCGCCTCCCCCGCTGGCTGCGCCGCACGATACCGCACGACGCCGGTCCGGGCGCGTCCATCACGGTTGTCGCGGCTTTCGTCGCCGCAGTCCTCGTGGCCGTGGTGGTCATAGTCACCGTGGCGTCAGCGCTAACGTCGGGTGGCAGCGCGACGCCTCAGGCCGGCCCGGGTGCCGGCGGGGTTGCGGCGACCAACACCGCGGGCCCAGGCGCCAGTCAGCCCAGTGATTGTCTTAACTGGCAAGGAAACGCCGCTCTTCCTGTGACCACAGCCTCCCTCGCGCGCTCCATCCAGCATGTAGTCACGACCTGTACGGGGCACGCGGTCTCTGTCACGTGCACAGCTCCCCCCGAGCCTTGGGATTACTACACGTGCACGATTCCGCAGCAGGGCGTTCCCGCGCATTTCAGCGACATCGCCATCGACCAGACAACCGGTGCATGGGAGATCGTTGGCCAGGGGGGATTCTCAAGTTAACGGCTCCGTCGCGTTACACTTGCATCCGTCACGGCGACGGCGATCACGCTTCCGGGATGGCGCCGACCCCCCGGCAGCATGCCGTACAGGTCCTCCGGCCGGATGGCCTCCCGCAGCCAAGACCATGGGGATAATGACGCAGGGACAGGCGAGGATGATAACGGTGGCTGAGGAAACGAACCGACAGGCCAAAGCCGTCAACTCTGGCATTAGCGGATAACCGGCCGGGTACACGGCGGCTGGTTATGTAGATCGTGTTCTCACGCTTTGCTGCAGAGCATTTCGGTCGGCTCGCGGTACTCTCGTGACACACGGGTCCTCGGACAGTTCACGGCATGCGGCAGACTGGCCAGAACTGGATGATCGGTGCGTCCTCACCGCCACCGCTGGTACGCGTAGTCAGAAGAACCGATTCGGCGATATAGAGTGCGCCAGGCGGCTCGTGCTTGTGTCGTGCGCGCTGGCGTCGTCGCATTCCTCCAAGCTTGCCCGCACGCGCGTTCCAAGCCAGGATGAGCAGCCAGGCGGTGCGCATATGGCGGCCGGCGGGAGCATTGGAGGTGCGCAGCAGGTGAAGCTCACCGATCTGCACGACTCGGCAGTGCGGGCGGCCGCGGTCAGCTTGTTCGACGCGCGGTACGGCGAGATGGAGCAGGTCCTGTGGCTCTTGTCGGTCAGCTCGCGCTCCGGGCTGCTTGCCGGGGAGAGCTCGCCTGCGCTGGAGGCCCTGGTCTGGACGGTCAAGAGCTGGTGGGGAGTGCAGGGCGTACGGTCCGAGACGAGGGCCCAGTTGGCCAGGGCAGTGGCGGAGTCGGTGACCTGGTCGCCTGACCTATTCGGGCCCGTGCCCGGATACGGTCCGGACCGCGCCGCGTTCGCCTGCGAGCGGGTAGCCCAAGTAGTCGGGCGGAGCATGTCGCTGGGCGTGCCCCGGCGTGAGTACTCGCTGGCCTCTAAGGTCCTTCACTGGCTCATGCCCTGGCGGGTGCCTGTCTACGACAGCTTCGTCCGCGGCGCGCTCGGCGTCCCGGCATCATGGGATCACCCCGAGGCCTACCGTAAAGTCTCGGCAGGGATCTTCACCTTGGCCCGCGCGATGACCGACGACTCAGCCTGGACCGGCTCACTTGAGCCGGCATCCCCTCTTCGCGCGCTCGACAAGCTCACCTGGTGGCTCGGCGGCGGCAGCGCCGGCGCAGCCGCCGAAGTACGCGACCCCTGGCAGGTCATCCGAAAGCTCGGCCTCAGATTTCCCTGACCGTCGATCTTCCTGCGTAACCGTGGTCATCGGGCCGGTCCCAATGCTCTCCGGCGCATACCCGCGAGCCAAACCGTCACAGAATGGATGGACCTTGATCCGGTACGACGCGCCGGAACCGCCGTTC
>NZ_JASIAL010000327.1:0-18129 GCF_030042015.1 Trebonia sp.
GGATGCCGGGGTGCGGGCTGCCCGTATACCGAAGCCGTGGCTTTCCTGGCAGTTGATGCCGTCATCTAGCCTGGCGCCGGGGCCTCGACCCCGACGGGTCGCGAATTGTCGCCACGAGCACGCCGGTCAGTTTCTCGCTTCGGCCGGGGCCCCGCGGGCAGCCCGCCTTTCCTGCAGGCACGAGCATACGGGAGGCGGAGGCCATGGAGCAGCCGCAAGAGATCGGGCTCACGGGCGGCGGACAGCCCCGGCAGGCGGTGCCGCCGTCGGCTGGTGTCGACCCCAGCCAGAACCCACTCCCCGCTTGGTTAGCTTGAGGACCTCGCCGTCGAACGAGCTGACCTGCGCCGCGGGCACCAGGACCTCCCAGCCCCCGACGCGGGCCACCCCTCCGACCACCAGCGGCAGCCCGGGCGAGCGCAGCCGGACCACGACGTCGGACAGCCGTCCCAGCGGCTCGCCTGCCTTGTCCGTGATCGGGCGCTTGAGCACCTCCGACAGGTGGATCGTGCAAGCCTTTCCGGCTTGTCCGGGTTGCGGCGCGGCTGCTGCTGTCGTCATCAGCACGCATCTCCCTTCTGGCCGTTATGGCGGGAATCACCGGCGGATCGGGTGTCCGCCGCGGGCTGCCCACGCGCATCAGATCGCGGCTCGTCCGCACCCTCGTTGCCCCGGTGTACCAGGGCAGCGACAAGCAGGGCAGTCTGCTCGCTCTCGCGTTCCAGCAGACGACTGCCTTGCTCAAGGAGCTCGGTGATCTGCGTCGTCTGCCGGCGGTTATCCTCAGCTAGCCGCGCGATCAGCTCCGCCTGATCGATGTTGTGCTGCACGAGCGCTGATAGCCGCGCGTCAGCCTCGGCGCGGTGCCGCGCGTCGATTTCGGCCCGCGCCTTGTCACGGTCTGCCTGCCGGGTCTCTGCCAGCAGGATCAGCGGTGCCGCGTAGGCGGCCAGCGCGGAGAACACGAGGTTGAGGAAGATGAACGGGTAAGGGTCAAAGCGCGGCCCGAATCCAGCACTGTTGACGGCCACCCAGGCGGCGATGACCACGGTCTGGCCGACAAGGAACCGTGGCTTGCCGAACAAGCGCACGAAACGCTCAGCGGCACGGCCGAAACGGTCTGGACCGTAAATCCCGGCAAGAGCCGGACGGGATACCCGGGCCTTCGCATTGTCCGTCACACGGCATCGCCTCAGCCTCCGCACGACGATCCGGCAGAGGCCATCACCACTGCTCGAGTGGGTTGCTAGCGAGCCCCATCGCTTCTTGCAGTATATATCTGCGGCAGCTGGCCGGGCTCGGTGCCCTGCAGCGGATCGAAGCGGGGAATGCCCGGACACCGCAGCCTGGGCGGTCGTGCCGTCCCCGGAGCCGGGCGTTCCCGCATCTGCCAGGTGACCGCGACGGGCGCGCCGCGGGAGACATGAGGCTGCGGTAAACACGCGGCGGAATCCGTTGCCGAGACGCTCCTCTCCGGTGACATCACGCGATGTTGAGCACGGCACCCACCGCGGTGACAACGATCCCGGCGGCCAGTGCCGCCGCCCACTGCACGGGGGCTCCCGCCCAGCCTGTGGCCGACCACCACGCCCAGGAACGCCAGCATGCCCACGGCCAGGGCGAGGGGCAGCCACGGGGACGGGAAACCCGGCGGCGATACCCAGGAGGAGAAAGGTGCAAAAACTGGCCAGGCTGGCCTGGGCGGCGTCGGCCAGCGCGTCCCGGCGGGCAGCCCCGGCCCAGCCTGGTGGCGCCCAGCGCACCCCGGTCGAGAAGGTTCAGGTGCCCGCCGGCCTCGGAGCAGGCGCGTCCGCAGCTCCACGTACCTGGCGACGAAGATGGCCAACACCGCCCAGTCACCAGCGCGAACGAAGCAACCCGCAGGGCCGACCCCAGGCCGGTGCCGCTGCCGCCGGCCGGAACAGGGTGCGCGGTCATGCCCGGCGCGTTGGTGATCCCGTCCAGCAGGCCCAGCACCACCGGCAACACGCCAAGCCCCGGGCGCAGCCTGCCCCGCCGCCGGCGCGGCCGGCTCATCGCTTCCGCGCTGTCCGCTCCACCAGCCGCTCTCCCGCCGCCAGCTCGTCGATGCTGTTCACGACCGCCCCGGTGGATTCGATGGCGCGGACGAGCGCGCCAACATCGATGCTGTCTCCCGCCACCGTGATGTCCATCCCAACCGTCTGCACATCGATCTCAGTAACGGTGATGTTCAGCCCGGCCACGCCCGGGGCGGCATCGATCGCCTTCGCGATGTCGATGATCTCGGGCCGCTGGATCGCCTTATCCACGTCCAGGAGCACCCTGCGGATGTTCATCCCTTCTCCCTTACCTCCGATGGGGAATCAGACCAGAAGGCCATCGGCCATCTGGCGGGCGACCGCGCCGCTGCGCCGGCGCAATCTCAGGGGTGAGTGCACCTGGCGGTGCACATCACTATTGTCATCCGCATTGTCATCCGCGCGGGACTGGATGGCTCCCGCGGCGGCGAGGCCGCCAGTAGCCTAAACTTACGTTTGAACCTTCGTGGTTCCTATTCTCCCGAACCGCATGGTTTGTGCGGTGTGATCCTCTGCTCGGGGTGTCTGACCTGCTGCTACGAATGGCGGCCCTAGCACTCCCCTACCTTTGATGTCCTCCCGGTGCAACCCGTGGCCAGATGCGGTCCCCGCAGCTTGCCCGCGGCGATTTATATGCACAATTTATCCACAATTGTGAATTACCCGAATTGCTGGACAGGCAACGGCTCCTGCCTTTATGCCTGGTTTCTGCGAAGAGACCTGGCCGAGGGAGGAGCCGTTCCCTGCCGATAACCGGCGCGCTGACAGTCGCCGGTCCAACGATCCCAGCACTATGACAAGCCGACTGAAGGGATCTGGCCGGCCCTCAAGCGCGGGCCGCTGGCCAACATCGCCTCCACGGGCCAGGGAGTTCACCCTCATGGTCGGCATAACCCGGGACTCGGCATGAGACGGCTTATGCCGACGTCGGCATAAGTTGGCAATGCGCACCCCGCATCGCATCCCGAGCCAGGCCGCGCCGCTTCGCCCGCTGCCGGATGGCGTCACCGACCTGGACCATTTCCGCTTCCCTCCGGCGTGATCCATGAATGTCGGCTGAGGTTCAGGTACGGCCGGCAAGGGGAATGGTCCAGTCTGAAGGTGATGTCAGGTTGGCGGCGCGCAGGGCGGTGACATAGCTGGCGCGCTCGTATGCCTCCTGGTCGGTGTCCGCAGGTACCGACAGCAGCCCGCGCACCTCCGCCACGGAGGTGAACCCCTTGCGGGTCATCCAGCTGGACAGTCCGTCGAGCAGCACGCCCGCGTGCGCGACGCCGTGCCGGAGCAGCGCGGACGCGGTCATCACGACGTCGGCGCCTGCGAGCAGGTATGCGGCCACGTCGGCCGGGCCATCGACGCCGGTGGTCGCTGCGAGCGAGGCGCGCACCCTCCCCGCGAGCAGCGCGATCCACGCCCGGGGCAGGCGCGCCTCTACCGGGCTGGACAGGCCGTGGCTTACGGTAACAGTCAGGGTCTCCGGGTCGATGTCGGGCTGAATGAACCGGTGGAACAGCACCAAGCCGTCGGCGCCGACGTGGTCCAGCCGCAGCGCCATCTCGCCGATGCAACTGTAGTACGGGCTCATTTTCACCGCCACCGGTACCGTGGCCGCCGCCTTGACCGTGGTCAGGATCTCCACGTGCCGCAGCTCGATGTCGCGCCCGGGGAACAGCGGGTTACCCGGAAGGTCGTAGACGTTCAGCTCGATCGCGGCGGCGCCCGCCTGCTCCAGGGCGGTGGCGTAGTCGGTCCACTCTCCGGGAGTGACGCCATTGAGGCTGGCGATAACCGGGATGTCTACGGCGGCCGCGGCGCGCTCGACGAGGTCCAGATAGCGGCGCGCGTCATTGTCTTGGCCGGCCGCCTCAGGGGAGTACGACAGCGACCCGGCGAAGCGCTCAGTCCCGGTGCCGGACCGCGCGGCGTTCCGCATCGCCTTCCCGCGAAGTTGCTCCTCGAACAGCGAGTAGAGCACGACCGCTCCGAATCCGGCGTCGGCAAGCCGCCGGACGCCGTCGACGGTGTTCGACAGGTTTGACGCGGAGGCTACCAGTGGGTTCCGCAATTCCAGTCCCAGGTAACGGGTTGTCAGGTCCATCAGCGGTCCTCCTGAACATCAGCCTGGTCTCCGAACGGTCGAGTTCGGGATCGGTCTTGCGTGCATTTTGTGGGCATGCGGGCGAGCCAGAACAAGATGTCGGCGACCGGGTGCCGCACGGCAGACGCGGCGGACGTTGAACAGCGCTGCGCCGCAACCAATGATCCCGGCCGAGCGGATTGGCGATCCGCAACTGTCGTTCGTTGTTCGCGGCGCAGGTGAACTCGCGATCATGGTAGACGCGCCAGGGCTCCGTGTTCTGCAACAGCGACGGCGCCCGCACCGTGGGCGCAGCGACGAACCAAGCTATCTTGTCCGGCGTCGCCGTGCCGACGTACGCGGTCGCGCCGGCGAAGGTTTCCAGGATGCCCATCGCCTCCCCCTCTCGCGCTATTCGCCCTTGTCCGTACGCTCCCTGCCAGCCGCCGACGCCGCTTCCAGGATCTAGCGCTTCTTCTGAGACCGCACCTGGAGCAAGCCGACCTCGGCCAGATGCGGCGGATCCGCTGCATCCGCGACGCGAACTCGGCTGCTGCCGGGGACTGCGTCCGGTTGGCCCGGGGCCTGCCGCATTGAGCAGCCCCGGAACGGACTGGTCGCGACGACTGCCTGATTCGCAGCGAGCTGAACATCGCCCAGGTCTTCCCGGCGATGGCCGCTTGCGGGCCAAACATAACCTGATGCGGTTCTCCCGGGGCCGCCCAGTGACGGCCAACGGTGCAATGCCGGCACGAGAAATCACCTCAGCCTCCACCGCCGTGTCATGTAGCAGAAGCCATCAGCCACCGGGGCAATCAGAGGTGAACTCCATCACCTGGGCAGATTCTACCGCACGACCAAGGACCGGTCCACGCCAGCTAGGGCGACGGCAGATCGGCCAGTGCTGGCGATCAGCTATTTCGGCTCTGGCGATGATCACGTGATGCGTGCTCAGGCGGCGATGAGTATCTGGGCTTTGAGGAGGTCGGAGTTCGCCCGCCCGTAGCCGTCCCGTTTGAGCCGCTTGACCGGCGTGACGTTGCCTTCTACGGCGCCGGAGCTGTGCTCGGGTGTCAGGCCGTTGATGACGGCGGCCAGGTCGCGGCGCATGCCGGCGGCGAGGCTGCGCAGTTCGGGCAGGTCGCCGGCTTCCACGGCGTGCAGCCAGGCGGGCAGTTCCGTGCCGCGCCGCTGGGCCATGATCTTGGCGGATGACCGGATGTGCTGCTGGAGGCGTTCGAGGTGGGCGCATCCGGCGGTGGCGTTCTTCACGATCAGTGTCTCGTCCTCGGTCAGGCGGTCCGGGTGGGTGAGCAGCGCCTTGCTGATTTTGCGTGGTTTCGGGATGGCCGGGGCAGCGGGGGCGGGCTTGCGGCGGTGCGGGTCCGGGTGGCTGCGGCTGGCGCCGGGCAGCCGGAAGGGCCTCAGGTAGCGGCGCACGGTCTGGGCGCCGCCTTTGAAGCCGAGTGCGCGCAACTCGGCGGTGATGGTCTCGGCGCTGGTCACGCCCTCGTTCCAGCGCTGGCTGACCAGGTCGATGTAGGGGTCCGGGCCTGGTGGCACGGTGCCCGGCCTTGCCGGGCAGTTCCTCCGCGCAGGTGGCGTTCGCGAACCGGCGCACCGTCTGGATGTCGAGGTTCAGCTCCAGGGAGACGGCGGCACGGGAGAGCCCGCGGGCGGGGCACTCGTGCACCTCGGCATACCGCGTGCGGGTACGCTCGGCCAGCCGGTAAGCGCGCCCGGGCGGGGTGACCGGTCCGGCGGCAGGCAGCGGCACAGGCGCGGGAGGGTCCAGGGCGGCCGGCTCGGCCCGGGCTGCGGCGGCGGCCCGCAGGCAGTGGTGGTGCGCGGCCGCAGTTTTCCCCCGCCGCCTCGCACAGGTTCTTCCACAGGCGGAACCTGCCGGCGACCTGGATTGCCTGCGGGGCTCCGGTGCGGATGCCCTCGGCATACGCCCCGGCCCGGTCCCGGCATACCACTGCGACCCCGGGGTGCTCGCGCAGCCAGGCGGCCAGCGTCTCGGCCCCGCGGTCGGGCAGCACGTCCACGGGCTTGCGGCTGTCCATGTCGGTCAAGATGGTGTCATACGACTGGCCGCGGCGGACCGCGAAGTCATCGACGCCGGGGACCTCGATCTGGCCGGCGCCAGGCAGCGGCTGGGCGCGGATCAGCCGGATGAGCACGTCCCGGCAACACGGCATGGCGAGCTGCGACGCGAGCCCCGACCCGGGCCGCCCCGCCAGCGAGAGCGCGATCTCGACCAGCGCCCCGGTAAGCAGCGGGGTGCGGCGGGCGAACGGCGTAGTCAGCCCCGGGACCTGCCCGGAGAACGCGGACTGCGCGCAGCGGGGGCGGACGCACTTGAACCGCCGGATCTGAGCGATCACCTGCACCCTCCGGCCACCAGGCGGAAGGCCGGCGAGCTGACGCTGATAGCGGGCGTGAACCCGGGACGATCGCCTTCGCCATCCCGGGCACGCCGCGTCGCTCGCCTTCGCCCGGACCCGGAACGTCACCACGTCCCCGCCCAGCTCGACGCTCTCCACCGTGACAGCAGCGAACTGCGGCAAAAGCCCATCAATGGCCAGAGATGTCCACGCCGGACATCCTGGCCGGCCGGCCCCCATCCGCCACGTACGACACGCCGACCAGCACAGATCACGTGATCATCGCCAGAGCCGGTAATTCCCTACCCCCTCGATCAGGCGTTTCCCTAGGGCGCCGACGGGCCGGGGTGTTCCGTTTCTGGTCCTTTGAGCTGAGTGTGTCTTTCGTCCGCTTCTGGACGGAGGACCGAGATGGCGAGGAGGACGTTTACGATGGTCGATGTCACGGAGATCCTGCAGCACTGGTACGCGGGCCGGCCGAAGGCTGGGGTCGCGCGCAGCCTGGGGGTGGACGCCAAGACCGTCCGCCGCTACGTGGCCGCGGCGGAGGCGGCCGGGATGGCGCCGGGCGGGCCGCCGGTGGCCGGGGAGCAGTGGCGGGCGCTGGCCCGCCAGTGGTTCCCGCAGATCGCCGGCACCGGGATCCGGCAGGTGTCGTGGCGGGAGATCGCGGTGCACCATGACCGGATCGCCGCGCTGGTCGGCGTCGTGCCGGTGTCGGTAATTCACCAGCGGCTGGCCGGCGAGCAGGGGCTGGAGGCGAGCGTGGCCAGCGTGCGCCGCTACGTGCGGGCGCATTTCCCGGACGGGCCCCGGCCGCGGGAGGTCCGGATGGCCCGGCCGCCGTGCGCGGCGGTAGCCGAGGCCCAGGTGGATTACGGGTTCCTGGGGCTGTGGCCGGACCCGCAGTCGGGCCGGCACCGCCGGGTGTGGGCGTTCTCGATGGTGCTGCCGTACTCGCGGCACCTGTTCATCCAGCCCGTGGTGAGCATGACCCAGCGCGCCTGGACCGAGGCGCACGTGGCCGCGTTCGAGTTCTTCGGCGGGGTCCCGGCGAAGATAACTCCGGATCATGTGGCGTGCCACATAATCCGGCACCCCGACCAGCGGCCCGCCGAGCTGAGCGTAGGGGGCATCCAGCAGCCGGACGTACTCCGTCTCGGTGAAGCCCTTGCGCCTGTCACCGCGGGGCTCCGCCGGACTGGCATCTCCCATGCCGTGTTCTGGGACCCTACGACGGGCATTCCCACTTCCTTTATCACTGTGGTATGGTGCACATGTGAGTGGGACGTATCAAGTCGTCATGGGAGACCGGGGGCGCCTAGTCATCCCCGCCGACCTCAGGGAAAGAGCAGGGCTTGCGGAGGGCGCCATGCTCATCCTCCTGGAGACTCCGGCTGGGCTTGTGCTCTTGACACGTCCGCAGCTCCAGGAACTGGTGCGGGCTGATCTCGCCGGCCTGGACCTAGTGGGCGAACTCCTCGCCGAGCGCCGCGCGGAAGCCGCGGCCGACGACGCGGGGTGAACGTCTTCGATGCCTCCGCGCTGCTCACGTTCCTGCAGGGCGAGCAAGGCGCAGCTCAGGTTGAAGAGGCGCTCAACAATGGTGGCGCCTGCGGCGCCGCCAACTGGTCGGAGGTCGCACAGAAGATCCGCGCACACGGCCGTAACTGGGACTTGTCCCGGCCGCTGCTCCTGAGCTACGGGGTCAAGGTCGAGGCCGTAACGGTCGCCGATGCGGAGTGGGCGGCCAGCAGGTGGGCGCCCGGGCAGGGACTGTCTCTGGCGGACCGGCTGTGCATGGCTCTTGGCGACCGACTGGATGCCGACATCTGGACAGCCGATCCGACATGGGGAACCGGCGGCAGGATACGGCACGTCCGCTGAGAGCTGATTGGCAGCTTTAGTCCCTGTTTAGCTCGAGAGCAAGCCACAGCTCTACCACCGCGGCGGGAGAAGTGAGGTCCAAGCCGGTGAGTGCCTCCACACGGCGGAGCCGGTACGCGAGAGTGTGCGGGTGAACACCCAGCCGCCGGGCCGCCTCGCCGGATCGCTGACCGTACTGGAGCCAGACGCGCACCGTGTCGAGCAGCCGCTCCGCCGAATTGTGCTGCTGGGCGAGCAAACGCCCAAGGACGCGCTCTATGAGGGCTCGCCTGAGCACGGGGTCGCTCGGCAGCCAGTCCAGCTCGGTCGCGAAGGATGAAGCATCCACGATCGTCTCATCTCGTTCGGCCGCGCGGTTCAGGGCCGCCCGCGCCTGGTGCTCTGCGAGTGCGAAGCTTCCGCCGAGTTGGAACCGCCGGCTCTGGCCAGCGTGCACCCTTGGCAGCGCCTTGAGCAGGTCTTTCACCGGGGCGTTCGCGCAGACGAGCAGGACGATCTCCTGCTGGATGACCATGAGGTGCTCACAGCCGATATCGGCCAGATGATGATGGATGAGTGCGCTGTCGGATTCGGTGTCGGTGGTGCGAATCAGGTACAGGGATAGTGCCTCCTCCTTTAGGTGGGGTGTGATCCGGGCCATGACTTCGCTGGCGGGCTGGCCGCTCAGCAGTTCGGCCAGCAGCTCGCCGCCCTCGCGGCGCTCCGTTTCCCGCTGCCGCTCAAGCGTCGCGCGCTGGAGAGCCGCAATCGTCGCGATGTGTTGCAGTGTGGCCAGTCCTCCAGGCTGGGCGTCCGAGCGCCACAGGCCCAGCAGGCTCCCCGCGATGCGGCCTGCGATCGGCACCGAGACGACGTAGCCGCCGGGGACATACGCCGGCGCCTCAGACGGCCGCGCGAGTAGTTCCTTGCGCTCGTCGGGGAATGTGGGAACGCCTGGCAGCAGCGATGAACCAGTCTGCGAGCTTAGGTAAAGCGTGTATCCCGAGACATCCTCCAGGCGGCGGAACAAGGAGGCGGGGTCGCTGTCATTGCCCGACCGCAGCACGTCGAAGACGCTCAGCTGGCGGACTAGTTCGCGGTGGGCCGCGTCTTGGTTCGCCATGATGACGATCCGGGCGATGGCCAGGAACGGCACCTCGATTGATACGAGCAGGATCGGAAAAGCGAGCCGATCGGCTTCCTGCATGAATTCCGCGGATAGCCGCGGGGCGCGCAAGTCCTTCGAGATGGCCAGAGCTGCCGCCCCGGCTGAGCAAAGCCTCGACAGGTACTCGCGCTGACGGCGCGGATCGCGTGGTATGGCCATTCCGGTGGTCATGAGCAATTCGCCCCCCTCCAGCCAGGGCACTGGATCCTCCAGCTCGCAGACGTGGGCCCATGTCGCCTGTCTTGCGGCTCCTTGCCGACCCGCGACGAGCTCGCAGCCGAGGTGAGAGAGATCCACCACCTCCTGAATAGTGATAGGCATGCCGTTCTCACATTTGGCTGAAGAGCCAAGTTAGATTGATCATTTTGGCATTCTAGCCCATAGATCATCAGCAGGTCGCGCGCTAATCTCATCACAGTCCCACTGCACCGGAACCGGCGTGACCAGCGGCGATGCAGATCTAGGAATGGAGGTGGCGCTCCATGTGCCGGCTTGCGACGTTCGCGCGGCCGTCAGGACTCGGCCGGTTGGCGAGGTGCGACGTCAAGATCACGGCACTGGCCGCGGCCCACCCCGGCTACGAACTGCATTGGCTCTTGGCAGTAAGGCCAGTCTGATGGCCAAGTTCAAGATCTATTTCGCAACCGACATTCACGGCTCCGAACGATGTTTCTTCAAGTTCCTGAACGCCGGCAAGTCTTACGGCGCCGATGCCGTCATTCTCGGCGGCGACGTGACGGGAAAGGCGCTCGTCCCCGTGGTCGAAGCCGCGGGCGGCTCGTTCACCGTGAACTTGTTCGGCAAAGCGGAAACGGCGGCCGACCCAGCCGAGCTCGCGGATCTGGAGCGGCGGATTCGCACGCTCGGGTTCTATCCATATCGAACGACGCCCGAGGAGCACGCCCGGCTGGCCGACGACGCGGACTACCTGTCGTCAGTCTTCGACGAGGTGATGCGGAAAGCCACGCAGAGGTGGGTGGAGATCGCCGATGCCCGCCTGCAGGAGGCCGGGCTTCCGTGCCTGGTCATGCCGGGCAACGACGATATCCCCGTCGTGAAAGACGTCCTGGCGCAAGGCCGGTGGCTAGTGCAGGGAGAAGACCACGTTGTCGAACTCGGGCCCTATCAGGTCGCCTGCCTTGGCTACTCGACGATCACGCCGTGGAACTCGCCGAGGGAACTATCAGAAGAGCAGATGGCCGAGCGGCTGGCCAAGCTGATCGAGCAGATCCAGCCTGGCATGCCCGTGATCTTCAACATCCACAATCCACCCGCAGATTCAGGCACGGACCTGGCGTTCAAGCTCACTGAGGACATGCGGATCGAGACGGCAGGCGGCGAGCCAGTGAAGGTTCCCGTCGGCAGCCGCGCGGTGCGCTCGGCTGTCGAGACCGTGCAGCCCGTCCTTGCGCTTCACGGACACATTCATGAGTCCCGGGCGATGACGTCCATCGGCCGCACGAAGGTCTGCAATCCGGGATCGGCGTACCCAGATGGGGTGCTCCAGGGCGTGGTCGTCACCCTGGACGGGGACAAGGTGAAGGGTTTCAAATTTGTCTCCGGATGAGCGCCGGCCGACGAACGGGGTGCTGTGCCTGACGTTCGACGTCGACGCCGAGTCAGTGATGCTCGCGGCCGATCCCGCGAACGAGGCTCGTGCGTCGCTCATGAGCCATCAGGCCTATGGGCCTCTTGTCGGCGTCCCGCGGATCTTGTCCTTGCTCGCGCGGCTACGAGTCCACGCCACGTTCTTCGTTCCCGGCGCCACGGCCGAGCGGTACCCGGGCACTGTCGCGGCGATCCTCGACGGGGGTCATGAGGTAGCTCACCATGGGTACCTCCACGAGTTGCTCGTGGGCTCGGACGAGGCCGCCGAGCGGCGGTACCTGGAGCGCGGACTCGAGGCACTGGACCGGGTCGCGGGCGTCCGGCCTATCGGATACCGGGCCCCTTGGTGGGAGGCGACGCACCGCACCCGCGAGCTTCTCATCGAGTACGGCTTCGGTTACGACTCGAGTTTCTTTGACAGCGACGCCCCGTACTGGTTCAAGGCCGGCACACGACACCTGCTTGAGATCCCGGTCTCCTGGGCGCTCGACGACTGGGAGCGGTACGCGTTCTGGCCTGGGGTGACCGGTGACGGGCGGATCGACCGGCCGAGTGCCGTCGCGGCAGCCTGGTGGGAGGAGATCGACGCGATCAGGGCGGCCGGGGGAGTTTCCGTTCTCACGATGCACCCGTTCCTCTCGGGCAGGCCAGCGCGGGCTGCTGCCCTTGAAGCGCTGATCGAACGCGCGCTCGCCAGCCCGGGCCTGCCGGTCGTCCGTCTCGGGGATCTGCTCCGGCAGTACCGGGACGCGCCCGACGCCGCAGACAGCAGCGGTTCCCTGACGAAAGGTAGGAGATGACATGGCCGTAGGTGGCGCCAGGCCGCTTGAGGGCGTTTTCGCGAGGAAGGCGACGGGGCTTGTCCGCGAGGGCAACGCGACCAGCGTTCTCATCTACAACATCAACTTCGTCAGCATCGGCCTGATGCTTGTCTTCGCGCTCATCATGATCCCGGCGTTCTATCCGGGCGCAAACGTCGAGGGCACGTTCCTAGGCGCCTTCATCGTGGTGATCCCCACGTCAGTGACGTTCGCCCTGCTGGCGGCCGCCATGCCGCGATCGGGTGGCGACTACGTTTACGTAAGCCGCGTGCTCGGTCCTCGGTGGGGGATGATGTCCAGCCTCAACAACACGATCTGGTGGATTCTCTACGGCGGGGTACCGTCTGCCTTTTTTGCTTACTACGGCCTGACTCCGCTCCTGCGCGGCATCGGCGTGCTGACGAACAATGCCACGCTGATCCGGTACGGGAACGACCTGTCGACTCCGACCGGCGCATTCATCGTCGGCACTATCCTCATCATCGTCCTGGTAGCGATCTTCGTGATGGGACTGAACTTCTACTTCAAGATCCAGAACGTGCTGTTTGCCATCGCGATGGTGGGACTTCTCGTCACGATCGGAGTGCTGGCCGCGAGCAGTCACGCCGGGTTCGTCAGCTCGTTCGACCACTACATCGGCCGGGTCACCGGCCACGCGGGCGCCTACAGCGCGGTGCTTGCGGCAGCCAGCAAGGCTGGCTTCCAGACCGCGCCGTTCAGCCTCTACTGGACGCTGATCCCGATGACCTGGATCTATCTCGAGCTCGTGTTCAACCAGTCCTCGGCTTACATCGGTGGTGAGGTCAAGCGGCCGGGCAAGATACAGCTCTGGTCGATGCCGTTCGCCGCGGTGGCAAGCACGGCACTGGCGATGCTGATCGCCTGGCTGGTGGCGCGGGTCGTCGGCACGTCGTTCCTCGGCGCGGTGAGCTTCAACTCCGGCGCCGCCATGGGGTTCTCCTCCACGCCCGTGTACACGGAACTGGTCAGTTATGCCGCGAAGAATGTCGTTCTCGGGTTCGTCATCACGTTCAGTTTCCTTTTCTGGTCGTACTCGTGGCTACCGGGCCAGATCCTCAACTCGTCCCGCAACCTGCTGGCCTACGGAATCGACGGCGTGTTCCCTTCGTGGTTCGGCAAAGTCAGCGAGAAGCGCCACACACCGGTCAACGCCCTCGTCGTGATGGGAGTCGGTTCGATCGCGGCCCTGTGGCTCTACACTCGCCCGACCGGCCCGTTCAAGACGCTCACCGGCATATTCGGGTTCATCCTGAGCTTCCTCATGGTCTCCCTCGCGGCGATGCTATTCCCTTACCGGCAGCGTCAGGTCTGGGAGAACTCGGCGGTCAACTGGCGGATCGGGCGCGTGCCCGTGGTCACCATCGTCGGAGCGCTGAGCTTCGCAGCGTGCGGGTTCATGGCATGGGACTACCTGAACGACCCGCTGTCGGGCATCAGCGTGGTGCCCCACCACACAGGGGGTCTTTTCGGGTACCAGGACTTCGCCATGTTCATCTTGAACATCGTGATATGGGTACTGGGCTGGATTGTCTACGTGATCGCGAAGGCAGTCCGCGGCCGCCAGGGAGTCGACCTGGATTCCACCTACAGGGAACTCCCCGCGGAGTAGGCGGAAATGACGCAGGGAAACATGCGATCCTGGTCTGCGATGAACGCGGAAGCGGACGGTGCGCCGGGCGGGGTGACGGCCGGGGAATTGCTGGAAGCCGCGGCCGATCTAGTTGCGGCAGGCAGTGACGCGGGCGTGCGCATGCGCCTGCTCGGAGGGATCGCGGTTTACCACCTGACGAGTTCGTCCCGCGAGCCACCGCTAAAACGCCGCTACCACGACTTTGACATCGTAGTGCCGCGTAAATCGGGAGCTGCAGCCGGACGTGTATTCGAGGCCCTCGGCTACAGGGCGGACTCTCACTTCAATGCGCTTCACGGAGCGCACCGGATGATCTTCAGGTCGAGCCGCGGGTTTGTCGTCGACGTCCTCGTCGGTACCTTCCAGATGTGCCACCGTCTTGAACTCGGCCACGACCTCCCCGAGGCCGGTCTCACGATTCACCCGGCTGACCTTCTGCTGACGAAGCTGCAGATCATCGAGATCGAAGAGAAGGACCTCCAAGACTCGGCCGCTCTGCTCTCCGACCTCGCGGTCAGCCACCAGGATCTCGGCATCAGCCCAGAGCGCTTCATCCGCCCATTGGCCGGTGACTGGGGGTTCTTCCACACTGTGGAGCGGAATCTCCCAAGGGTTGCGGAGTACGGACGAACACACTTGGACCGCTCTCGGGCAGAGGCGGTCGCAGGGTCCGCGACCGCCCTGGAACAGGCGATGAGCGATGCCCCGAAGTCCGTGAAGTGGAAGATGCGAGCGCGCGTCGGGGAGAAGGTCACCTGGTACGAGCTCCCTGAAGAGGTGGGTTGAAGATTAACGAGGGCGAATCTGGCGCAGCCGGTCACGCCGAGCGCGGCCCCATCGACGCGAGCCGCATCCCACGCTTCGCGGGGCCGCCGACGTTCGCGCTGCTGCCGCGACGGGATGAGGTCACACACTGCGACGTGGCCGTCGTCGGCGTCCCGTTCGACAGTGGCACGTCGTACCGGCCGGGCGCCCGGTTCGGGCCCGCCGCGGTGCGGCAGGGATCCCGGCTGCTGCGCCCGTGGCACCCAGGACTGCAGGTGGCGCCGTTCGGCGTGCAGCAGGTCGCGGATGCGGGCGACATCGCATGTAATCCGTTTGACATCAAGGAAGCCATAGACCAGATCGAGGCAGGCGCGACCGCCCTGCTCACCAGCGCCGGCCATCTGCTGGCGATCGGCGGAGACCACACGATCGCCTACCCGCTGCTCTGCGCGACCAGGCAGCGGTTCGGGCCGCTCGCGCTCGTGCATTTCGACGCCCACCTCGACACATGGCAGACCTACTTCGGCGCCCCGCTCACCCATGGCACGCCATTCCGGCGGGCCGCGGAGGACGGGTTGTTCCTCAACGGGCACAGCATGCACATCGGCATCCGCGGCCCGCTCTATGCCCCGAGCGACCTCACGGAGGACGCGGAATTGGGCTTTCAGATCATCAGTGCCATGGACGTCGGGCGCACCGGCATCGACGGCGTCGCCGCCGCGATCCGGGCGCAGGTCGGGGACCGGCCGGTCTACCTGTCGATCGACATCGACGTGCTCGACCCCGCGCATGCACCGGGCACCGGGACCCCCGAGGCTGGCGGCCTCACATCCAGGGAGCTGCTCGGAATCCTGCGCGGCCTGGCCGGAACGCGGCTCGTGGGCGCCGACGTGGTCGAAGTGTCGCCCGCCTACGATCACGCCGAGATGACCGCCGTGGCCGCCGCGCACATCTGCTACGAGTTGCTGGCCCTTATGGCGCTCCGCGGCTGACCGACTGCCGGGATGCAACCCGGCCGGGCTCGGGAGGGCACGGGCTGGGGACCGCGGAAAGTGTCGGGAGAAGCCACCATCCGTTCGGAATAAAGATCTTTAGCGGAACGGACGGTGGTTTCTGCTCCGGGCCCTGCCGCGGCCTGGTTCCCGGCCGGCAGGCGGGCGGGCCTCTCCAGCCGGTCCAAGCGGCGGGCCCGGCGCCCATATCGGCCGTTCCGTGTACCGCGCGGGCCGGGTCGCAAAGGGGATGGCCGCCGGGCCAGGGGTTGGCGGGGTGAGGCAGGAGGATGTCAGCTCCTGCACGCCTTGAGCGCGGCAACGGTGACGTCGGTGAGGCGCCGGAGGTAGTCGTCATCGGTCACGCCTTGCGTGATGAGGAGCCGGAAGCCCAGGGGGGCCGCCAGCAGGTCGAGGGCCAGGTCGTGATCAAGGTCAGCGGGCAGCTCGCCGCGGTCGATCGCACGGACCAGCATGGCATCGGCGACCTCGCGCCGTGGCGTGGCGATGACCTCGCGGAGTGCCGCCGCGAGCGGGGGGTTGCGGGGTGACTCGGCGAGGAAGTCGGGTGCTATGCGGCTGACCAGCGGATTGCTGAGCTCGCGGAAGGTGGCCCTCAGGTACGCATCGACGTCACCGCGGAGGGTGCCGGTGTCCGCATGGATGAGCGCGTGCTCCCTGACGGCGCGGGCCACCAGGTCGGTCAGCATCGCGTCCTTGGAGTCCCAGCGGCGGTACAGCGCCGCCTTGCCGACGCCGGCCCTGCGGGCCACGGCCTCCATCGACATCCGCGCGTAGCCGGCCTCCGCCAGTTCCCCGAAGGCGGCCGCCGTGATGGCGCTGGTGACGTTCTCCTGGAGCACGGCTGCCCCGGCAGGCCGCCTTCTGGACGGTTCTCCCATGCACTCAAGCATACATCGCGACGGAACAGTTGCGTTCCATTGGATGGCGGCATAGCCTGAGATGGACGGAACGGATCGGTTCCGTCGCGAGGGAGGAGATCGGTCATGAAGTTCCTGTTCGACGACGAGTCGTTCTCTTTCGAGGCGCTGCGTGCGGCCGGGTACGCTGCCCGGGGCGGCGCGGATCTCGGCGAGGTCCTCGTGGCCTGCGCCAACATCCCTGACGGTGACGAGGAGGCGTGGTGCCGCGAGTGGGGCGCCCTGGCGGACCGAATCCGCGACACCGGCCTGGCCGCCCTCGCGGCGGGCCACCGGGTCAGCGCGCGGGACGCACTGCTGCGCGCCTCGAACTACTACCGCACGGCCGAGTTCTTCCGGCGCGCCGACCCGGACAACGACCACGAGTCGGCGCGCCTGGCCCGGCTGTCGCGGGAGTCTTTCGCGGCGGCCGCCGAACTGCTTGACGTGCCCGCGCGCCGGGTCGCGATCCCCTACGAGAGCACGAGCCTGCCCGGATACCTGTTCCTCGCAGACGACTCCGGGGCGCCGCGGCCGACCCTGGTCTACCACGGGGGCTTCGACTCCACGCTGGAGGAGAGCTACTTCGCGATCGCGCTGGGCGGACTTGAGCGCGGCTACACCGTGCTCGCGTTCGACGGCCCGGGGCAGGCGACGGCCCGCCGGCTGCAGGGGCTCGTGTTCCGCCCGGACTGGGAAAAGGTGGTCACCCCGGTCATCGACTACGCGGCAGCCCTGCCCGAGGTCGACGAGCACCGCATGGTCCTGATGGGGACCAGCTTCGGCGGTTACCTCGCCGCCCGGGCGGCCGCCTTCGAGCACCGGATCGCGGCACTCGTGCTCAACGACGGGCTGTTCGACTTCGGCGGGGCAGTGCTGCGCGGCCTGCCCCAGGCACTTCCCGCCCTGATCGAGGCGGGCCGCGACGCGGAAGCCGAGGCTGTCATGGCGCAGGCCGCCGCCCACAGCGCCTACCTGCGCTGGGCGGCGGGCAACTCACGGTGGACCTTCGGCGCGACGAGCGCCGTCCAGGCCCTGCGGGAGATGCGCGCCTACACCATGGCGGGCATCGCCGACCGGATCACGTGCCCCACCCTGGTCCTTGACCCGGACAACGACCAGTTCTTCCGCGGTGAGCCGCGCCGGATCTTCGACGCCCTGCGCTGCCCGAAGGAACTGATCACGTTCACTGCCGCCGAAGGTGCCGGGGAGCACTGCCAGGAGGGCGCCGGCCTGCTCACCGAGCAGCGCGTCTTCGACCGCCTCGACGCACTCCTCCGCTAGCCCGCGCCCGGCTGCTGACGAGGCATGACCTGCGGGGAGCTACCTCACCCCGAACGGGTGGGCCTGACTGGCCAACGGCACCGGCGTGGTCAGCTCCTCCGACACCGCCTACCAGGTCGGCCGCCACTGGGCATGCCAGGCCATCGAGGTATCCATCGTCGCCGGTCCGTCCAGCTCGCGAGGATGGCAAGGTCATCCGGGCCCACCCCCATCCGCCACGACCGGGCCCGCGAGTTCGGTGCCTTCGCCATCCCCAGGAAGGCCGCCCCGCCGCACGCCTGATCACAAGCAGATAACGCTGCAAAGGAAACGGCAGGTCAACGGTGGGCTCACAACATTCAGCGCATCGAATGCGACATCTTGACCGACGGGCGACTCAAGCGCGCCGAGGACCCGCAAAGGCCCGCGTGAAGTGCTTGCCACACCTGGCTAACCCGATTGACACATCTGGCCGATTCCGGCGGCTGTGAGGATAATTGAAACGACGACATAAAGCGCCCAGGGGGTTTAAGTCGCAGGCCGCGAGCCCA
>NZ_JASIAL010000328.1:0-3864 GCF_030042015.1 Trebonia sp.
TGACCAGGTCCTGGCCGCGCGTCACCGGTGCGAGCTCGGCCGAATCGGCGATCCGCAGCTTGCGACGCGCCCGCTGGTAGAATGTGGTCCGGCCGAGCCGGACCACCTGGGCGGCGCCAGGCCGTGCCGTGATGTCGAGGACGTCGCCCGCCGCGACGTAGCCGCTCACCTGCCCGTCCACCTCGACGGCGAGCTGCCCGCTGCCCGCGAGGATCTCCAGGGAGACCGGGTCGGCGACCGAGAGCACGACGCCCCTGTTGTAGGCCGAATGCGGCGCGGCCGGCGTGACGAGCAGCGCCTCCACGGCGGGGCTGACGATCGGCCCGCCCGCCGAGAAGCTGTAGGCGGTCGACCCGGTGGGGGTGGCGACGATCACCGCGTCCGCCGCGTACGAGACGAACGGCTGGCCGCCCACCTGCACGGCGACCGCCGCCGTGCTGTCGCCGGGCACCCGGACCACGGCGATGTCGTTGAACGCCGCGAACTGCTGCCCGGCCACCACGGTGTCGACGGCGAGCCTGGGCTCGATCGTGAAGTCGCGGGCGTCGATCGCCGACAGCGCGGCGGGCAGGTCCGGCACGTCGACCTCGGCGAGGAACCCGAGCTTGCCCAGGTTGACGCCGAGCACCGGGGCATGCTGCCCGTCCGCGAGCCGCATCGCGCGCAGCATGGTGCCGTCCCCGCCGAGGCTTACCAGGAGCTCGGCACGCCGCGCGATCTCCGCGGCGGTCACCCCCGTGGCCGCGCAGTTCAGCCTGGCGATCTCGTCCTCGATGCCGTAGACGGCCGCGCCGTTGCGGGCCGCCCAGCCGAGCACGGCGTTGACCGCCTCGGCGGAGTCGCGCTGCGGGTGCAGGACCAGGCCGACCGAGTGCATCGTTACAGCCCGTACGTCTCGAGCAGGCGCAGCCATACCTCGCTCATCGTCGGGTATGACGGCACGGCGTGCCAGAGCCGGTCCAGCGGCACCTCGCCGGCGACCGCGACGGTGGCGGCGTGGATCATCTCGCCGACCCCGGGCCCGGCCAGCGTCATGCCCGCGATCGTCGTGCGGTCCTCGTCGACCACCATCTGGGCGTGCCCGGTGTATCCGTCGGCGAACAGCGAGGCCCCGGCCACCTCGCCGAGCTCGTAGTCCACGACGCGAACGGTCATCCCGCGTGCTCGCGCCTGTTCCGCGGACAGCCCGACCGCGGCCACCTCCGGCACCGTGAAGATCACCTGCGGCACGCAGCTGACGCTGGACCGGTCGGTGACCGCCGGCTCATGCCCGCGCGCCCTGGCGGCGATCGCGTCGCCGCAGATCCGCCCCTGGTACTTGCCCATGTGGGTGAGCAGCGCCAGGTGGTTGACGTCGCCGGCCGCGTACAGCCAGCCGCCGCCGTCCGCGCCGTCCGCGCCGGTGATAGCGCGCACCCGCATCGTGGAGTCCACCTCCAGCCATGAGCCGGGCGCCAGCCCGATCGTCTCCAGGCCGATGTCCTGAGTATGCGGCGTGCGCCCGGTCGCGGCGAGCACCTCGTCGGCCTCGGCCGTCGTCCCGTCGTCGAGCGTGATCGTGACGGGCCCGCCCTCGTCCGGCCGGCTCGCCGACCCGGACCCGCCGCTCGCCGCTGATCCGCGCCTGGCCGCGGACGAGCTCGATCCCGGCGTTTTTCAGCCACTCGACCTGGGCGTCGTCCCTCCAGTGGTGGGCGAAGGAGTCGCGCCTGGCCAGCACCTTGCCTGGCTCGAGGCGGGCGCCGGTGGGGCCCGCGCCAAGGACGATCACGTCGTAGGTGCCGGCCATGCCGCCTCCCGCCGTCCTGGATCGATGCCGCTGTCATCGATCGCCGGCGCCGGAGGCGCTGCCGGCGCCCTCGGCGCCGCCCACCATGGCCGCCGGGTCGATCACCCGGTCGAACTCCGCGGCGCTGATGTAGCCGGACGCGAGCGCCGCCTCGCGCAGGGTGCTGCCCTCCGCCTCCGCCTTATGCGCGATCTGCGCCGCCCGGTCGTACCCGATGACCGGGGACAGCGCGGTGACCAGCATGAGCGACCGGCTGACGTGCTCGGCGATCCGCGCCTCGTTGAGCTCCGCCCCCTCGACGCAGAACTCACGGAACGCCCGGCAGGCGCCGGCCAGGATCGTGGCCGAGTGCAGGAAGTCCGCGATGATCACCGGCCGCATCGTGTTCAGCTCCAGGTTCCCCTGCGCGGCGGCGACCGCGATCGCGGTGTCGTGCCCGAGCACCTGGGCGCAGACCATCAGCATCGCCTCGCACTGGGTCGGGTTCACCTTGCCTGGCATGATCGACGAACCAGGCTCGTTG
Organism: Trebonia sp.; assembly: GCF_030042015.1. Classification (GTDB taxonomy): domain Bacteria; phylum Actinomycetota; class Actinomycetes; order Streptosporangiales; family Streptosporangiaceae; genus Trebonia. Next base: position 2,313 of record NZ_JASIAL010000328.1, read on the forward strand.
GCCGGCAGCACCAGCTCGCCCAGGCCGGCCCGCGGGCCGGACGCGAGCCACCGGATGTCATTGGCGATCTTGGTGAGCGGGACCGCGAGCCCGCGCAGCCCGCCGGAGGCGGCGGCCACCGCGTCCGACCCCGCCAGCGCGGCGAACTTGTTCCGCGCCGTACGGAACGGGTAGCCGGTCTCCGCCGCGATCCGCTCCGCCACGGCGGCCGCGAAGCCCGGCGGCGCGTTGAGCCCCGTGCCGACCGCGGTGCCGCCCATGGCGAGCTCGTACAGGTCTTCCGCCGACCGCTCCAGGCGGTCGATCGCCTGCCCGAGCTGGCTGGCGAACCCGGACCACTCCTGGCCCACGGTCAGCGGGACCGCGTCTTCCAGGTGGGTGCGGCCGATCTTGACGACCGCCCGCCAGCCCCTGGCCTTGGCCTCGATCGCCGCGAGCAGCGCCCGCGTGCTCGGCAGCACCTGCTCGTGCACCGCCTGGACGGCCGCCACGTGCATCGCGGTGGGAAACGTGTCGTTGGACGACTGCCCCATGTTCACGTGGTCGTTCGGGTGCACCGGGGTCCTGCTGCCGATCCGCCCGCCCACCAGCTGGATGGCCCGGTTGCTGATCACCTCGTTGACGTTCATGTTGGTCTGCGTGCCCGACCCGGTCTGCCAGACCAGCAGCGGGAAGTGCTCGTCGAGCTCGCCCGCGATCACCTCGTCGCAGACCCGCGCGATCAGTTCGGCCAGCCAGGGCGGGAGGCGGCCCGCCGCGCCGTTGGCGAGCGCGGCCGCCTTCTTCACGTGGCCGAAAGCGTGGTACACCTGCCGCGGCATCAGGTCCGTGCCGATGCCGCCGAAATGGATCAGCGACCGCTGGGTCTGCGCCCCCCAGTACCGGTCGGCGGGCACGTCGATGACCCCCATCGAGTCGGTCTCCCGCCGGTGCCCGCTCGCCCCGATCCCCACCGGCAGGTCTCGTATCTCAGGTACTTCGTCCATGGGCACAGACTCGCACATCACGCCCGTCCGCATGCAGGCCCATCATGATCCCGAACGGTCCCTGGCGCCTGTCCTGCCTAACTCGCCGTCGTAGCGGGTGGGCGGGAACGGGTCGTCCTCGTCCGGGTCGCGAAGCTCGCCCTCGTCTTCCTCGTGGCGGATCTCCGCCTGCTCCTCGCGGTACTCGGTGCCCTCCCTGACCCGCCCCTTCGGCGCCGGCACGTCGGGCGGCAGCGGATCGGTGGCCGGCGGAACCTCGTCGGGGTTGAAGTCAGCAAGCCCGGCGTCGACGCGCTCGTCCTCGGCGATCTCGGCGAGCAGGTCATCGTCGAGACGTTGCGGTGCGCCGCCGTGCTCGCGGCGGTCGCGATGAAACTCCGGATCGCTCATACCGGCCACGCTACCCCGCAGGTTCCCGGTCGGCTCCCGCGCCTTACCCCTCCCGCGCCAGGTGCCAGCGGACGATGCGGAACCCGTGCCGCAGCGCGGCGCCGAGGGCAGCGGGGTCAAGGCCGCCGTCCGGGCGGCGCGGGATCGGGATGAACCGGGCGGCCCGCGGGTTCCCC
>NZ_JASIAL010000329.1:0-12431 GCF_030042015.1 Trebonia sp.
GCGGATGCCATTGTTCGCGTTTGAAGGTCATGAGCCGACGGTGAGCGCCGGGGCGTGGATCGCGCCGACCGCCACCCTGGTCGGGGACGTGCGGGTGGAGGACGAGGCGTCCGTCTGGTACGGGGCGGTGCTGCGGGCCGACTTCGGGCCTATCGTCGTCCGGCGGGGAGCGAACATCCAGGACGGGTCGGTCCTGCACGGCGGCTGGGACCCGGTCACCGAGATCGGCGAGGGCGCGACGGTCGGGCACCTGTGCGTGGTGCACGGCGCGGTCGTCGGCCCCGAAGCGCTGATCGGCAACGGCGCGACGGTGCTCGACGGCGCGGTCGTCGGAAGCCGCGCCCTTGTCGCGGCCGGCGCCGTGGTGCCGCCGGGGATGCAGATCCCGGCTGGTATGCTCGCGGCGGGCGTGCCCGCCCGGGTCGTCGGCGAGCTCAGCCCGGGGGCGAAGCAGTGGGTAGACACGAACCCCGCCGTCTACCGTGCCCTCGCCCGCCGACACGCGGCCAGCGTGCGGCCCGTCGGCTAGCTCGCGAACGCGGGCATGACCTCGGTGGCGAACAGCTCCGCGGAGCGGAGGGTCTCGGCCGCCGTCATGTCGCCGAAGCACAGTTCGAGAGCCATGTAGTTGATCCCGCCGACGTCGCGGTGCCGGGCGACCCAGGCGCGGGCGCCCGCCGGGTCGCCCGCGTAGAAGTGACCGGTCGCGTGGATGCCCTCGTAGGTGTCCGCCGACAGGACCGCGGGCAGCGGCACGTCGAACCTGCGCCACAAATGCTCGAAGTTCGACCTGAACCGGACGAACGCCCGGTTGGCGATCGCCATCGCCGCCTCGTTCGTGTCGGCGACGACCACGGAGCGGGTGATGCCGAGCGGCGGCAGGTCCGTCTCGGCGCGGCCCTGGGCGGCCCACTCCGCCCGGTAGGCGTCGGTCAGCGGGCGGACCCGTTCGGACGGGACCAGCGCCATCATCGGCATGGCCAGCCGGGCGCACCACAGCGCCCGGTCCAGCGTCCGCGTCCCGTACCACAGCGGCAGCGGCCGCTGCACCGGCCGGGTCACCACCGGCGCGCCGTCGATCTGGTAGTACTTCCCGTGGAAGTCGACGACCTCCGCGGTCAGCCCCGCGCGCAGGATCTCGAACGCCTCGTTGAACCGGTCCTGTGCCTGGTCGCCAGGCACGCCGTGGAACCCGGTCTCGATGGGGGAGATGCCGCGCCCCACGCCGAGGTCAAGCCGCCCGCCCGTGAGCTGGTCCAGCGTGCACGCCTCCTCGATGACGCGCAGCGGGTGGTAGAGCGGCAGGATCGAGATCAGCGTGCCGAGCCTGAGCGCGTGGGTGCGCTGCGACGCCGCCGCCAGCATCAGATGCGGCGAGGGCGTGATGCCCAGCGGGGTGCCGTGGTGTTCGGCCATGTGGTAAGCGCGGTATCCGAGGCGCTCGTACGCCTGGACCAGGTCGAGCCGCTCGGCGATCTGCCGGGCGGGCGGGCGGCCGGAGGCGTCGTTGTGGTCGAAGACCCCGAAGCGCATCGTCGTTCCTCCACGGGGAGCGCGGTCTGGCATAGACAGTCACCACTGTCCGTTCGGGATAATGCTCTTAAATCCCGCCGATACCGGCAACGACGATTTCCACAACGGTTTGCGCGAACTCTTGGGTCAGCGGCGCATGGCCGTGCAGCAGCCGGTGACACAGCGCGCCGTACAGCAGGTCGATGGCCGCTTCCACGTCGGTGCCCGCCGGGATCTGGCCGCGCGCGAGCGCCCGCCGGAAGGCCGTCCGCGCCTGCGCCCGGCGCGGCTCGACGAACCGTTCCCTGTACATGGCGCCGAACACCGGGTCCGTCCGCGCCTCGGTGATCAGCGCGCCGACGATCCGGCCGTACGGGCGGTCATCGGCGCGGTCGAGCCACGGCCGCAGCAGCGCGAGCAGGTCGCCGCGCAGCGTCCCGGTGGCCGGCGGATCCTGCCCGGTGGTCGCCCACTGCTCGTGCAGCGCGTCGAGCGCGAGCGTCTCCTTGCTTGGCCACCAGCGGTAGATCGTCGCCTTGCTCACCCCGGCTCGGTCGGCGACCGCGTCCATGCTGACCGCGGACAGCCCGCGGGCGAGCAGGAGTTCGGCGGCGGCCGCGAGGATCGCCTGCCTGGCGGGCTCGCTGCGCGGGCGGCCTTGGCCGCGTGACCGTGCCCGCGGCTCGGCGCTGCCCTGGTTCACCCTGTGATTTCGGCGATGTCCGCGTCGGTCAGCGTCAGGCTGGCGGCGGGCAGCAGCGGGTCGACCTGCGCCGGGCTGCGGAAGCCGACGATGGCGCCGTCGACCGCGGGGTTGCGCAGCGTCCAGGCGATGGCGACCGCGCCAGGGGTGGTGCCGTGGCGTTCGGCCACCTTCGCGACGCGCCTGGCCAGCTCAAGGTGCCGCGTCAGCTGCGGCTCGGTGAAGCGGGCGTCGCGCTTGCGCCAGTCGTCGTCGGGCAGGTTCGCGATCCGCTCCCTGGTCATGGCCCCGGTCAGCAGGCCAGAGGCCATGGGGGAGTAGACGATCACGCCGATGCCCGCCTGCCCCGCATAGGGCAGGATCGCGTCTGCCGCGTGGCTGTCGACCAGCGAGTACGGCGGCTGCAGCGTTTCAGCCGGCGCGATCTGCGCGATGCGGCGCAACTGCCCGACGTCGAAGTTCGACACGCCGATGTGCCGGACCAGGCCGCGCTCCTTCAGCTCGGCCAGCGCCGACCAGCCCTCCTCGAGCTGGTCCGCCGGACGCGGCCAGTGGATCTGGTACAGGTCGATCGCGTCGACTCCGAGCCTGGTCAGGCTGGCCTCGGCCTCGCGCAGCAGGCTATCGCGGCGCAGGCTGCTCACGATCGTGCCGCCCGGACCCTCTAGCCGCGAGCACTTGGTGAAGACGTACGGCTTGCGCGCCAGGCCGGAGATGGCCTTGCCGACAACCTCCTCGGAGTGCCCAAGCCCGTACACCGCCGCGGTGTCGATCCAGTTCACCCCCTGGGCGAGCGCGCGCTGGATCGCGGCGACCGACTCTTCGTCCTGCTGGGGCCCCCAGCCGAACTGCCAGCCGCCGCCGCCGATGGCCCAGGCGCCGAAGCCGATCCTGGTGATTTCCATGCCCGTGCCGCCGAGTGTGGTCGTGGCCAGCTCCGTCACGACGCGGCCTCCCTGTCGACAAGAAACTGAACGGATAGTTTTCATTCTAGCCCTGGGAATGCCACTACAGTCGTGAGGTGGCCAAACCCCGCAGCCGATGGCGCGTACGGGCGGTCGTCGCGTGCGCGCTGGCCGCCGCGCTCTGCCAGGCCGTCGCCGGCTGCAGCTCCAACGCCGGAGCGGTCCTGCCCGGGCCGGGCCCCCAGGAAAGCCAGACTCCGTCAGCGGTCGCGCCGTCAGACGGCCCGACGACGGCCTCCCCGCAGGCCGCCTGCGTCACCGAGGTGTACGGACGGATGACGGAGGCACAGCGTGTCGGCCAGCTGTTCCTCGTGGGCCTGTCCGCGGACGCTGCCGGGCCGGTGACGACCGCGGCGCTGCAGCAGTACCACTTCGGGTCGCTGCTGTTCGGCGCGGACACCTCCGAGGGCGTCTCGGCGGCGAGCGCCGCGACCGCGCACATGCAGTCGCTTGCCACGGCGTCGATCACCGGCGGCGTGCGCTTCTTCGTGGCCGCCAACCAGGAAGGCGGTGAGGTGCAGGCGCTCACCGGCCCCGGGTTCTCGGTGATGCCGTCCGCGCTGACTCAGGGTTCGTGGTCGGTCGCCACGCTGCGCGAGCAAGCCGCCCTCTGGGGCGGCCAGCTGCGGGCGGCGGGGGTGAACCTCGACCTGGCGCCGGTGATGGACGTGGTGCCGTCAGGCACCGCGAGCACGAATGCCCCGATCGGGGAGCTGGACCGGGAGTTCGGCTTCTCCCCGCAGGTCAACGGCGAGCATGGCGCGGCGTTCATCGCGGGCATGGCCTCGGCCGGGGTCGCGACGACCGCCAAGCACTTTCCCGGGCTCGGCCGGGTGACGGGCAACACCGACTTCACCTCCAACGTGGTGGACACCGTCACGACGCCGACCGACCCGTACCTGAACTCGTTCCGCGACGCGATCAACGCGGGCGTGCCGTTCGTGATGGTCGCGCTGGCCACGTACACGAAGATCGACCCGTCTCATCTCGCGGTGTTCTCGCCGGTCGTGATGCGCCTGCTCCGCTCCGGGCTGGGCTTTCGCGGCGTGATCATCTCCGACGACCTCGGCGACGCCGCCGCGGTGGCCGCGATCCCCGCGGGGCAGCGCGCGATCGAGTTCCTGTCCGCCGGCGGTGACATGATCACCTCGCAGTCGCTGGCCCCCGCGGAGACGATGGCGTCCGCGGTCCTGGCGAAGGTGGCCGCGGACCCCTACTTCGCCGCCGTGGTGGCCGCGGCCGTGACGCGCATCCTGGACGCCAAGCAGGCCTATGGCCTGCTGCCATGCTGACGGCGCTGGCTGGGGCGAGCCGCAATCTGTTCGTCCCCACTTGCCCCAAGCCTTCGCGGACCTGACATGCTGTAAGAGTGAGCGAGGAACAACAGCGGCCAGCCGGCTTCCGGATGGCGCGGCTGTGGCGGGCAGCCGACAAGAGCGGCGTCCCACTGCGGACGATCGTCGTCGCGGTGCTCGTCGTCGCGTTCTTCTACCTGGCAGGCAAGCTGGTCTACCGGCTGCGCGACGTGGTCCTGCTGATGCTCGTCGCCGGGTTTGTCGCGCTCATACTCAACCCGCTCGTGCTCCTCCTGCAGCGCTACGTGGTCCGGCGCCGCGGCCTGGCCGTCACCGTTGTCACGCTGCTGGCGCTGCTGGCGTTCCTCGGGCTGGCGGTGGCATTCGGCTCCCCGCTGGTGAGCGCCATCACCCACCTCGCCGACAAGCTGCCGTCGTACGTGCAGAGCGTGCAGAGCGGCAAGGGCTGGCTCGGCGAACTGGCGCGCAAGTACCACGTCCAGCGGTGGGTGTCGCAGAACGCCCCCAAGCTCGTGACGTACGCTCAGGACCTCAGCAAGCCGGCGCTGACGATCGGCGAGGGCGCGCTCTCGCTGGTGGTCGAGCTGGCCACGATCTTCATCCTGGTGCTCCTGCTGCTGCTGGAGGGGCCAAGGCTCCGCCGCGGTTTCCTCAGCCTGCTCGCGCCCGCACAGGCGGACGAGGTCAACCGGGTGGCCTCCGAGGTCAACCGCGCGGTCGTGGGGTTCATGCTCGGAAACTTCCTGACCTCGGTCATCGCGGGCGTTGTCGTGTTCGTCACCCTGCTCACGCTCGGCGTCCCGTTCCCCCAGCTGTGGGCGATCTGGGTCGCGCTCGTCGACTTCCTGCCGATGATCGGCGGCGCGCTCGCCGGGATTCCGACCGTGCTGTTCGCCGCCGGCCATTCGGTGGTCGCCGGCGTCGTGACGCTGATCGTGTTCCTCGTCTACACGCAGCTCGAGAACCACGTGCTGAACCCGGTCGTGATGAGCAAGACCGTACGCATCAGCCCGCTGCTCGTGCTGATCTCTGTGCTGGTCGGAGCGTCGGTCGGGTCGTGGATCGGCGGGCTGTTCGGCGGGTTCGTCGCCGCGCTGCTCGCCATCCCGGCGGCAGGCGCGCTCCAGGTAGTCGTCCGCGAGGCGTGGCGGGTATCCGGGTTGCTGCCTCCCGTGCGTGCCGACGACCGAGGGACGGCGGCGAGCCGGCCCGCCGCCTCGGCTACGCCGGCCGCGCCGGCCGGTGAGCCGGTGGCGCGCCCGGCGCCTGCCCCGGCGCCTGCCCCGGCTCCGGCCCCGGCCTCGGCCGAACGGGTCTCCATCGCCCACCCGAAGTAAACGGGTCTCCATCGCCCACCCGAAGTAAGAGAGGTGGGGCCGGAATACGAGGCCTGCCCGCAGGAGCGCACGTGAACGATGCCGTCACCCCCTTCCGCGTCGGCCTTTCTGAGGCTGTCGTCGATGACCTGCGCGAGCGGCTGCGCCGGACCCGGTGGCCGGAGCCCGGGACCGCCGGCGGCTGGTCGCAGGGCACCCCGCTGGCTTGGGTCCGCGAGCTGTGCCGGTACTGGCTGGAGGACTACGACTTCGCCGCCGCGCAAGAGCGGCTCAACCGGTTCCCGCAGTTCCGGACGGCGATCGACGGCCTTGACATCTGCTTCGTCCACGTCCGCTCCCCGCATCCAGGCGCGGTCCCGCTGCTCCTGACGCACGGCTGGCCCGGCTCGGTCGTCGAGTTCGGCAAGGTCATCGGCCCGCTGAGTGACCCGGTGGCGCACGGAGGGGACGCGGCTGACGCGTTCCACGTCGTGTGCCCGACGCTGCCCGGCTTCGGGTTCAGCGGCAAGCCCGCCGAACCGGGCTGGGACCTGTCCCGCATCGCCGACGCCTGGGACCAGCTCATGAACCGGCTCGGCTACCCGCACTACGGTGCGCAGGGCGGTGACTGGGGCGCCCGCGTCACCATCGAACTCGCCCGACGGCACCCGGCCAGCCTGGCCGGCATCCACCTCAACATGGTGCCCGCCGTCCCCGCCCCCGGCACTGAGGGCGACGACCTCACCGACCGGGAACGAGACGCCCTGCAAGCCCTTGCCCGCCACCGCGGCCAGGGCCAGGGCTACGTAGCGATCCAGTCAACCCGCCCGCAGAGCATCGGCTACGGCCTGGTCGACTCCCCGGCGGCGCTCGCCGCGTGGATCGGCGAGAAGTACCAGGCGTGGAGCGACAACGACGGCGACCCCTCAAGCGTGTTCACCCCGGAGGAGATGCTCGACAACATCATGCTGTACTGGCTCCCCGCCGCCGGGGCGTCGGCGGCCAGGATCTACTGGGAAACCGCCGGGAAGCTCGCCGTGGACCCGGTGACCGTCCCGGCCGGCTGCTCCATCTTCCCCCGTGAGTTCTACCGTCCCTCGCGCCGGTGGGCGCAGCGGGTCTTCCCGGAGCTGCGCTACTGGAACGAGCTGGGCAAGGGAGGCCATTTCGCCGCCCTGGAGCAGCCGGAGGCGTTCACCGGCGAGGTGCGGGCCGCCTTCCGCGCTTTCCGCTAGGCTGCCAGTCGCGTCACGCTCACCGCCGTGCCCCCGGCCCGGCGAGGGCGCGCCCGGCGAGCTCCCCGGTGAACGCGCCGCCGCTGATCGTGACCTTCCCGTTGACCAGGACCTCGCTCACCCCCGCCGACAGCTGGTGCGGGTCGGCGAACGTCGCCCGGTCCGTCACAGTAGCCGGGTCGAACACGACGATGTCGGCGTACCCGCCCGCCCGCAGGACGCCGCGGCCGGACAGGCCGAGCGTGGCGGCGGGCAGCCCGCTCATCCGGCGGATCGCGTCTGCCAGCGGCAGCACCTTCTCGTCCCGGACGTAGTGCCCGAGGACCCGGGCGAAGCTGCCGTACGCGCGGGGGTGAACGGGCGCCCGGAGGAACGCGCCCTCGGGCGCCATCGAGGTGGCGTCGGAGCTGATGCCCGTCCATGGCCGGCGCAGCGCGGCCCGCAGGTTCTCCTCGGACATGGAGAAGTACGCGGCCTGGATCCGGGAGCGGTCTGACGCGATGAGGTCCAGCGCCGTCTCAAGCGGGTCGGTCCCGCGGGCGGCGGCGACCTCGGCCAGCGTCCGGCCCTGCCATTGCCGGTTCTCCTGCGCGGCGACCCGGAGGATCAGCACGTTCTCCGCTTCCGATACGCGGCTCCAGCGGCCGGAGGAGGACAGTTCCGCGCGGATCGCCGCCCGGACCCCGGGGTCGCCGAGCCGGTCGTAGAGGGCGGCGGCACCGCCCTCGTGGTACCGGTCGGGGATAACGCTGGTCAGGCCGCCGGAGCCGGCCGTGTACGGGTAGACGTCGGCGGTCACCGGCAGCCCGGCGGACCGCGCGTCCTCGATGAGCGAGATCGCGCCGTCCATCAAGTGCCAGTTCGGCCGGCCCAGGGCCTTCAGGTGGAACACCTCGCCGCGCAGCCCCGCCGCACGGACGATCCCCAGGAACTCGCCCAGGGCCGCGTGCAGCTGCTCCCCCTCGCCACGGACATGTGAGGCGTAGCAGCCGTCGTAGCCGGCCGCGACCTCGCACAGCGAGGCGAGCTCGCCGGTGCCGGCGTAGCTGCCGGGCGGGTAGACCAGCGCCGAGGCGATGCCGAGCGCGCCGTCGGCCATCTCCTCGGCGGCGACCTGGCGCATCCGGTCCAGCTCGGCGGGCGTGGCGGGGCGGTCGCTGTAGCCGACGGCGCCCGCGCGCAGCGTGCCTTCGCCGATGAACGACGCGACGTTCTGCGCGGTGCCGCGCCGCTCGACGTGCCGCAGGTACTCCGACAGCCTGGTCCAGCTCACCTCGACGTCCAGGTACCGGACGGTGTCCTCGAGCTCGGCCTTCAGCCGCGGGGTCAGCGGCCCCATCGAGGTGCCCTCGCCGAACACCTCGGTGGTGACCCCCTGGGTCAGCTCGCCGAGCGACCGCGGATCCAGCAGGATGCTCAGGTGCGAGTGGCTGAGGATGTTGATGAAGCCGGGGCACACCGCCTTGCCCGCCGCGTCAACAACGGCCCCCGCCTCCCGCGGCAGGCCGCGACCGACCGCCGCCACCCGGTCGCCGCGGACGCCCACGTCAGCCCGCACAGGGCCAGCGCCTGAGCCGTCGTAGACATCACCGCCTGCGATCAGGACATCGAACATCGTTACTCCGTTCCGTCCGGGTAGGGCCCCTGCCGCTGCGCGCCGCACTGCTGACGGCGCTCAGGAAGGCGAGCGCGTCGCGCACTGCTGCGACGTCGTGGGTGCGGATGTAGTCCGCGCCCTGCCAGGCGGCGAAGATCTCCGCGGCGAGCGTGGCCGGCCCGGACCGGGTCACGTCCCTGCCCGTGAGCGCGCGCAGGAAGGACTTGCGCGACGGCGACACCAGGACGGGAACGCCGAAGGTCTCCTTCAGCTCCCGGATCTCCGCCAGTGCCATCAGCGAAGGTCCGGGGGTGCCGCCAAGGAAGTAGCCAAGCCCCGGGTCGATGACAATCCGGTCCCTGCCGATGCCGGCTGCCCGCAGCGCGGCCAGCCGCCGGGCGAAGAACCGGTACATCCCCTCCCGGACCGCTGCCTGGTCGGTCACGACTTCGGTGGCTGCCCCGTCCTCTTGCACGGCGTGCATGACGACCAGCCGGCACTGTGACGCCGCCAGGACCGGGTAGAGGCCAGGGTCACCGAACCCGTGGATGTCGTTGAGCCAGGCCGCGCCGGCCGAGACGGCGAACCGCAGGGTCTCGGGCAGGAACGAGTCCACCGAGACCGCGATCCCGTCCGCGGCGAGCCGCTCTAGGACCGGGGCCAGCCGCTGCCGCTCCTCCGCGGCGGAGACCGGCACGGAACCCGGGTGGCTGGCGGCGGGCCCCAGCTCGATCACATCGGCGCCGTCCGCGCGCAGCCTGCGGGCGTGCGCGAGCGCGGCTGCGGGGTCCAGGTAGCGGCCCCCGTCGGAGAACGAGTCCGCGGTGATGTTGACGATCCCGACGATGCGGGGGTTTCCCGCCGGAAGCAGCGGGGCGGATCGGGTGACTGGACTGCGCATGCGCGTGCTCCCGTAGACGGCATCGGATGCTCGCCCAGGCGCACGGCTGTCCCGGCAGTGTCCGGGAGGCCGCTCCCCGGTGGTACTCCACCCGAACGCCAGTCACGGCCCGCCATCACCATACGACACGGCCGCGAGCCCGTCTTTGGCCGTCTTCACAGAACGGGACCGGGGGACACTGTCGGTGCGTGACCATGACCGCGGCGCATTACAGGTCAAGGATGCCGCACCTGAACGCCGCCGCAGGCCCGGACGGTGCGCTCACCGGCTTTCCGCGGGGGCTGTTCACGGGCAAGCCTGGCACGAATTCAGCGGCGCCGGCCTGCCTGGCTGGCTGTGGCCCACGTTCGTGCTGGCACCCCAGTTCCGCGAGCAGCGAGGCGGACAGCCGGGCGTCGCGGCTGCCTGGGCTGTGCAGGGTGAATATCCTGACCGCCGCAAGCGCGTGCGCCCGTGCCCGGTCACGGTCGCCGAGATCGCGGTTCGCCTTGGCGAGCTGGTAGTGCGTGTAGGCGATGGTCTGGGTCTCGCACCCGCTGTTGTGGGCAGTCTCGAAGGCAAGGGTCAGCTCCAGGGACGTGCGTGCGAGCGCCGCCTCGCCGAGCAGCAGCAGGGCGCGGGCCTCATGCCGGCGGCTCACCGCGGCATTTGGCGAAGTTGCGCCGAACAGCCGGTCACGGGCCGCCCGGATGTCCGTCACCTCGGTGAGCGCCCGGCGGGCGAGCTGGCGCCGCTCCTGCTCATCCGAGCTTTCCTCGGCCTGCAACAGCAGGGCCTGCGCGAACACTGAACGGGCCATCAACGTCACCGAATGATGCGGACCGTAGCGCGCGGTCCGGGCCCGTACCTCGTCCTGGGCCAGGCTGGTGACCATGGCCAGGTCGGTCTCACCCCGGCGATGCCGGTACGCCAGGGCCAGGTTGGTCCTGGCGATGGAGGTCAGGTACGCGCCCTCGCCGTGCTGGCGGCGGTGGTAATCCAGCACCCACCGGAGCCCGTCGAAGACCGGCGGCGCTGTGTCGGCGGTCTCCCTGCGCGCGTTCAGGGCACGCTCACGCAGCCGGACCATCTCGGGTTGGGACGCGGGCAGCGATTCGCTGAAGAACCGCGCCAGACGTGCCCACAGCGCCGGACGCTGATTGCCGCGCGTTCCCGCGATGTGCAGGTTCATCGCGGTCCTGGCCAGCAGCAGCACCGAGTGATGGCTGACCGGGACCAGCACCTCAGGCTGGTAGCGCCGCGGCCCGCCCGGCTGGCCGGGCGGTAGCTGGGGCAGCCCTGCCAAGGTCCAGTCCGCCGCTTCGGCACCTGCGGCGAGCAGGGCCATCGCGAAGGCGCAGGCGCGCTCTTGTTCGTCAGGCGAGCGCCGGTCGAAGACGTTGAGTGCCTGGGTGGCGCCGCGCAGCCGGGCCGCCGCACATGCCTGTGCGTCCGCCGCCAGGACGGGATCAGTGGTCACGGCCCGAGTCCTTTCCTGGCGGGACGCTGGAGCGGCTGCCGAGCGGGGCGCCCGTGCGGCCGGCTCGCTGCAGCGGCGTTACGCTGGCGAGCAGCGACGTAAGGCTGTGCAGCATGACTTGGAGCTGGTCGGCCTGATCGGGAGTGAGCACGGTTTCGCCATCGCCGGCGTGGATGATCCTGTCTGACAGCTCCGCGACCGCGCGCAGCGCCTGATCGGCGAGCGGCGCCGCAGGCGGGGCGAGCAGCTGGCGCACGTCATCGCGTACCGCGTTAAGCGCGCCAAGCGGCGTCATGCTCACGTCATCAAGGACGGCCCGGATGATCTCGCCGGCCAGCTCAGTAAGGCGCGCGACGGCGGCCGGCCCGCCTGTCTGGCGGCCGGAGCACGCGACGAAGACCGCCATGTCCTCAGGCACGCAGGGCGGCACGCTGACCGGCTGGTACGCGGCGAGTGGCCGCTCGTCGAGCGCCCACGCGGCGAGTGCACGCAGGTACGCGAAGGCCCACTCGAGCGTGGTGAGGTCTAGCTCGTCGGCCACCAGGACGACGCCCTCCCGATACGGCCAGAACCCGGCGATCTTCGCCTCGGCGAGGAACGCCTGCGTCGGCCGTACGGCCGGGTCAGGCCCCGCCCAGCGAGTGATGGGCTGGCCGCGCTGCTCTTTCCTGTACCGCCGGTAGACAGGCTCGGCCCCCGCGTAGTGCGCGCGCTCGGCCACGAGCTTGAGCAGGCGAGGCAGGTCTACGGGCGGCTGTCGCCACCCGGTCGCCGATGGCTCCGCCTGCGTGTTGCCGGCCAGCACCGCCCGCAGAGCCGCGTAGTCCTTGATCCGGTCCGTCCATGCCCCGGCGCGATGCGCGCGGCTCGCGTCCTCGTACCACCGCGCGGTACGCGTCACCGCAAGCTCTTGCCTAACCGATGGCATGCCCCACCCCTGGCTACCGCTCGAACGCCCTGATCGACAGTATCCGCAGCCCAGCGTTCGCCTGGGTGGCATTTTTCTGAAATGTCCGGCAGAGCCGGACGCTAAGTCGGCCCGCTCCGGGCGGCGGTTCGGGTGCCGGACGAATTCTCGCATTCGACCGCGATCTGTTGAATTGGGCGTCCGGCGGGTGGCGCTCTTCGATACTGGCTCATCGGACGCATCGAGAACGCGCGGCTGGCGGCCAGGCGCGAAGGACCGCCGGACGAACCAGGCCAGCGAGGTCGACGTTGACCGGGTTCGCGGAGCAGCTGCCGGTACGCGGCGTGTATTGACGGTCATGAGAGCGGCATCCGCGTGCCGCACGTGATTCCTAACCAGGAGGCAGCCGTGCTGGGCAGCTGGCACACCGCGAGATCCAGGATCTCGGTAACCATACTTACCGCATGAATGCTCCGCTAAACGGCATCTTCGATGTAAAAATTTCCTTCAGCGGCCGCGG
>NZ_JASIAL010000044.1:0-7312 GCF_030042015.1 Trebonia sp.
AGGCAGGACCGCGCACTTCGCGTCCCTGTTTTTCTCGTCCGATGTTGTCGCCGTGGGCAGGAGATGATTCATCAGCCCGCGTCTTGTTGGGGCATGAACGAATCGGCAAGCATCTTCAGGCTCCCTCGCAGGCCGGCCACGGCAGGATCCTGCCGCCACCTGCCCAGCCTACGGTAAACCAGGTCGATCCGGCCAGCTACGCGGCGCGAGCCAAGTCCCTGGGCAAGTGCCAGGACCTCCCCGGCGGCTACCCGGGCGCGCTCGAGTTCACCTGCCTCGGCATAAGCTGCTGCCAGGCGTGACACGCACAATGCATAATCACGGACCTGTGAATTGTCCGCCCACTCCGAGCGGCCCTGTTCCAGGATCGGAATTGCGGTCCTGGGGTGCCCGAGGGCAAGCCAGGACGCTCCGGCTTCCATCGCAGCGTAGGTTGGCGTGCAGTAGGGTGCACGGTCCTGCTCGTCTTGGCGCGTGCCTGCGATAGCCTCGGCGACGGCCTGATCGGAATCCCTGGCCGAGGCGATGACTTCCCCCAGCGCCGCGTGAGAGTAGGATCGCTGGCGCAGGATAACCGCCCTCAGCCGCGGAGTCAGCGCCTCCTTGTGTTCGAGGGCGGAATTCGCTATGCCAAGGCCCTGAGCAGGGCTGCCTGATTCAGTCGCGATCATCGCCTTGCGCATGAGCGTGTAAGCGATGACACGCTGATCGCCGAGTTCCAGAGCATAGTCGAGTGCCCTGGCGGTCCAGTGCGCCGCGCATGCCAGATCCCCGGCGTCCTGGAACAGCCACCCGCCGAATTCGGTGAACTGGCAGGCGAACCGGAGCATCTCAGCCCGGTCCGCCCCCCTGGTAACCTCACACGCCCTCTCGACGACGGGCATCTGAAGCCGGACCGGCCCGGTAATGCACATGGACCCCATCAGCTGGTCCGCTTCGACATAGCCGCGGAGCATGCCGCGAAGCGCCGACAGTACCGGGATGGCGCTGGTCCGCGTCAGGTTGGCCAGCAGCGGGCGCACATCTGCCAGGCTGGCGCCACCGATGCCAGACGGCCGTCCTGCTAAGCTTAAGTTTTAACCTGATTTCCGTACATATCATGATGAATGCTTATTATTCGCTCATATATCTGAGTGATGCATAAGGAACGGCCGTTTCCCTCATGCTGGTTGCTGCGAAACTTCCCGTCACGAGAGGAAACGGCCGTGCTTACCACCCTGCCACGGCCCGGCTCCGGGGTGCAAACCCTTCCGGGAACCGGGCCGGCCCTGGCGCCAGGTCCCGGGGGCGGCCCGGTTCCGGACCCGGCGGTCTTCGAGGCCGCGGTCGCGCGCTGCCGGGCGCTGGAGCGGCTGCGGGAGTTCCGGCGGTCGCTGTATGAGTGCCTGGACGCGCGGGCGGATGCCCTGTTCGAGCTCGCGGATGCGGTCCTGTGCGCCGATCACGCGGTGACGTCGCTGGTGCAGGCGTGCCTGGAGCCGGAGTTCACCCGCGGTCACGGCGCCCTGTACGACGCGCTTGCCGCCGGGCGGATCGACGACGAGGAACTCTTCACCCTGCTGGCGCCGGAACTTCCGCAGGCCGTGGACGGCCCGCAGGCCAGCGCCTGGATCGCGGAGCACGACGTGATCGGCCACGGGCTGCTGGACACGGTACTGGCCGGTGTTCCCGCAGGCCAGGCGGCGCAGGTCCGTGATGCGTGCGCCCGGTGGGCCCGGCTGCGGTCCGCCGTCGACGCGACCGCCTACCCGCGGCCGGATGCGTGGTGCTCCCCGGGCCGGGAGCACGTCCACAACGGTGCCTGCCACTGCAAGGGATCCAGCAAGACCGCGCCCGGCTGGGAGTACCAGTTCACCGCCGCCATCGGGTACCTGCGCACCGCGTGGGCCGCCCTCCTGGACGTGGCGCGAACCACGCCGGCCACCCGGACAGCGCAGACGGTCAGGCAGGTGCGGAACGTGCTGCGCCGGCTGCCCGCCGGGCAGGCCGCGCCGCTGTTCATCTTCGACGCCGGCTACAGCGCCGCCGCCCTCACCGACGGGCTCCTCGGCTGCCCCGCCCGCGTCCTGGTCCGGCTCGCGGCCGGCAGCGTGTTCTACGCCGATCCCGTCACCTGGGAAGGCCGCCGCGGCCGCCCCTCCCGCCGCGGCCCTGCCGTGCACTGCCTGGAGCCCGCGGACTTCCGAGCCGCCGCCGCGGCCGGCACCGGACCCCGGGGCCGGGAGAAGCCGCCGCCCCCGAACCCCGAGCCCGACGAGGCCCTCGTCCTGCCGGACACCCCGCTCTACGGCACCGTCCGCGCCGAGGCCTGGCACCACGTCCACCCCCTCATCCACGGCGACCGCGGCTGGTTCGACGGAAGGAAAGACCTGCCCGTCCTGCACGGCACCCTGATCCACGTCACCGCCTGCCGGACGGCCGGGACCCGCACCGGGCCATGTGGCTGTGGCACGCCGGCCCCGGCCCCCTGTCCCTGGACGAGCTCTGGCGTGCCTACCTCGCACGTTTCGACATCGAGCATGTCTTCAAGTTCCTGAAACGGGCCCTCGGCCTCACCGCCGCGAAGGTACGCACCCCGGAGCAGGCCGACCGCTGGGCACAGATCGTCATGGCCGCCTGGTCCCAGCTCCTGCTCGCCCGGCCGCTGGCCGGCGACCTCCGCCGCCCCTGGGAGAAGCACCCCGGCCCCGCCCGGCCGCTGGCCCCGGGCCGGGTCCGCCGCGGGTTTCGCAACATCCGCCGTGACCTGGGCACACCCGCCCGTGTCGCGAAACCCTCCCGCCCCGGGCCCGGCCGGCCCCAAGGAAGCAGCAAAGGCCCGGCACCCCGCTACCCGCTCCCCGGCGAAGCCGACATGCCCCGCACACCAAAAACGACTCTGAACACGGAAAAGGTTAAAACTTAAGACTAGGGAGTCTGGTTCGGTCCGGCTGAATCTGGGGTCGTTGGGACTTGATCTGGTACTGGCGGCAGAATCGATGGCCTCTGTTCGGTGTTCGGTATTGACCGAACACCGAACAGAGGCCATCATGTTTACTGTGGACACCGAGGCGCTTCTTATTGATGCTCTCACGCAGCTGGGGGTTCAGGCCCGGCAGGCCGTTGGCGTGTCCGGCCAGGGGATCGATCTGGTAATCGAGCCCGGCGAGACTCGAGTGCAGGTGAGGCGTCGTGCGTTGGTAACCGACGAGGTTGCCCGGCGACTGCTCATCGAAACGCCGCTATCCCCCGACTCGGTGCTTCTGGTGGTTGGCGACCGGGTGACCGGGACCGCTCGCAGGCTGCTCATCGCGCACAGGGCGGGATACTACGACCTGCGCGGTCACCTCGCGTTGCGGTCGGCCAACGTCGTGATTGATGCCGATGTGGAGCCAGTCACCGGACGCACTGAACGTGCGCACGCCCTGAGTGGGGATGCAGGCTTGGAAGTGGCCACCGCTCTGCTCATGGAACCTGCCACTGGTGTGCCGGTTCGCGAACTGGCACGCAGGCTCGGCAGGTCGGCAAGCACGGTCTCGGAGGTCCTGGCTGCACTTCGACGTGAGGGCGTGGTCGACGACCGGCACCGCGTTGAGGGCACCGAGCTGTTCTGGCAGGTTGCCGATCGCTGGCCCACTGCCCGCATCTACCTTGCCCGATCGCCCGTGCCTGGTGACTTTGCCGCAATCACCAAGCCGCTGCGGCTCGGACTCGACGATGCGGAGAACACTATCGGGTGGGCGCTCACTGATTCGGCTGCAGCTGTGGCCTACGGCGCGCCGCTAGCAGTGCGTACCGGCCAGCTCCTCGATTTCTACGTGCCCGACCAGGTGACTCCGCGGCGGGCGACAACGCTCCTGGGCGCTGCCTCATCGCGTTCGCAAGCGCGCTGTGCGGTCCGGGTCACCCCCGTGCCTGCGGTGTGCAGTCATCGAATTGACCTGGTGACCAACCCGTTCGTATGGCCGCTTGCCCACCCTGTGTTCGTCGCGCTGGACCTGGCCCAGGACGCCGGGCGCGGACGCGAGATCCTCGGCGCCTGGACTCCTCCAGAGAGGTGGGCGCGTGTCTGGTAACCGCGTGACGTTCATTGGTGACGCGATGGCCGCGGTCGTCCAAGGCGTCGAAGAAGTCCGCGCCCTGATCGGCCAGCCACCAGTGGTGGTCGGCGGGCTGGCGGTGATGTGCCGTCTCTCGAATCCCTACCGCGCCACTACCGATCTCGATGTCGTCGACCGGCTGCTCGGCGAAGTGCCGCAGCTTCAGGTGCTCCGCGCCGCCCGGGGAGCGAAGCCTGTCGAGCCAACTTCGGTTCTGCTGCCTACGGCGTACGGCCAAGTCAAGGTCGACGTGCTCGAGGTCCGGCAGGTCGAGATCGACCAGCCCAGCGACGATCCGGGCGACCGCCTGCACGCCGTCGCCCATGCCTGGGCCAGCGACACCGCCACAGAGGTCATCATCGAAGTGGCGCCCTTGAGCGGAGCGCAGGTCGAGGTCAGCGCGCTGGTTGCCGAGCCAGGACCTCTCGTAGCCATGAAGCTCCAAGCCATCATGAACCGCGTAGCCGCAAAACAGGGCACTGACCTCCAAGACATAGCCCGGCTCATCCTTGACGAGCAAGTACGACCGAATGCACTAGCTCAACTCAGCAGCTGCGACACGTCGACCGCCGCAGACATTGCACTCCATGTCGATCTGTGGCTCGTGGACCGTCGCCTCCAGGCGATGCGGTGGATTCACGACGCGGGCGGCACCGATCTCGCCCTCGACGATCTTGACCTCGTGGCCGAACTCCTGCTCTCCGCATGTGCGCGCAGCTAGCTCGCACGGCTGCTCCGCCGGGCCGTATAGGTGCACGGATCTACCTGACCGGCCAGCTGGAGTTGCGCGACGATGCCGAGCCTGATCCACAAGTCGACAAGCCGGACGCGCATAGCGCGGTGTCCACCGGTCAGCTGTTCTAGGCGCTCATCGCCTGATGCTGCGCTCTCGACAGACGGTACCGTCTGCTGCTCTGGGAGTTCACCGGCGCGCTGGTCAGGGTCGCTCCCCCGATTGTGAGACGGGGCTTGGGGCTCATCTGCTGGGTGCTGCCGGAGGTGCCGTCCATGGCGGCGAACAGCAGTGATGTCGCGATGCGCTCGGTCTCGGCGAACGGCTGGCGGAGGCTGGTCAGGTCCAGCGCCTCGGCTGGGTCGGGGTCGTAACCGACGACGGCGGCCTCGCCGGGGACAGCGCGTCCGGCGGCCTGCAGCTCGGCCAGTACGTTGGGGGCAAGGTCGTCGTGGTGGCACATGCAAGCCGTGGGCAGGTCGGGGCCGTCGAGCAGCTGGGCGGCGGCGCGGGCCGCCTCGGATGTTGCTGCTGCCCGCCGGCCTTCGCCAGGGACTGAAAGTCGTTCACCACGCCTTAAGGTCAGAGCATGCCTAGTTCTCTGCCGTGCAGCACACCGGTGTCAACGGCCATTGGGAAATCCGGTTGGGCGGCCTGGTGATCTCCGGGCTGGTGGCCACCAGATTATGTGATCGTCAGCCCCTCAGAGCTGGGGAAATACGGGCTCTGGCGATGATCACGTGATGTGTGCTGGCCGGCGTGTCGCACGTGGAGGATGGTGCTGGTCGGCCAGGATAACCGGGGTGCACATCTCAGGGCATTGATGCGCTTTTGCCGCAGTTTGCTGCTGCCGTGGTGGATAGCGTCGAGCACGGCGGCGACCTGGTGACGTTCCGGGTCCGGGCGAAGGCAGGCGACGCAGCGTGCCCGGAATGCCGCAGGCGCTCGTCCCGGGTTCACGCCCGTTACCAGCGTCAGCTCGCCGATCTCCCGCTCGGCGGGCGCCAGGTGCAGATCATCGTGCGCGTAAGGCGCTTCAAGTGCGCCAACCCGCGCTGCGCGCAGTCCACGTTCTCCGGGCAGATTCCGGGGCTGACCACGCCGTTCGCGCGCGCACCCGGCCGCTGACCGAAGCGCTCGCCGATACCGCGCTCACCCTGGCGGGGCGGCCGGGATCTCGGCTGGCGGCGAAGCTGTCGATGCCGTGCTGCCGCGACGTGCTGACCGGGCTCATCCGCACCCGGCCGGTCCCCGGAGCCGGGCATATTGAAGTGCTCGGCGTTGACGACTTTGCGGTCCGGCGCGGCCAGTCATATGACACCATCTTGATCGACATGGCCACTCACCGGCCCGTGGACGTGCTGCCCGACCGCGAGTCCGGCACGCTGGCCGCCTGGCTGAAGGGGCACCCCGAGGTCCAGACGGTGTGCAGGGACAGGGCCGGGGCGTATGCCGAGGGCATCCGCACAGGAGCTCCGCAGGCGATCCAGGTCGCCGGCAGGTTCCACCTGTGGGAGAACCTGTGCGAGGCCGCAGGGAAGACCGTGGCCGCGCACCACCACTGCCTGCGCGCTGCCGCAGCCCAGGCTGGGCCGGCCGCCCAGGAGCCCCCCGCGCCAATATCACTGCCTGCGCCCGTGCCCGCCGCCCCGCCCGGGCGCGCCCGCCGGCTGGCCGAGCGCACCCGCACACGGTACGCCGAGGTGCAAGAGTGCCTGGCCCGCGGGCTTTCACGCTCTGCCGTCT
This sequence comes from Trebonia sp., assembly GCF_030042015.1. Lineage (GTDB taxonomy): Bacteria > Actinomycetota > Actinomycetes > Streptosporangiales > Streptosporangiaceae > Trebonia. The sequence continues at coordinate 6,559 of NZ_JASIAL010000044.1, forward strand.
CACGTGAACTGAACCTCGGCATCCAGACGGTGCGCCGGTTCGCGAACGCCACCTGCGCGGAGGAACTGCCCGGCAAGGCCGGGCACCGCTCTACCAAGCTCGATCCCTACCTCGACCTGGTCAGCCAGCGCTGGAACGAGGGCGTGACCAGCGCCGGGGCCATCACCGCCGAACTGCGCGCCCTCGGGTTCAAAGGCGGCGCCCAGACCGTGCGCCGCTGCCTGCAGCCCTTCCGGCTGCCCGGAACCAGCCGCAGCCACCCCGACCCGAACCGGCGCAACGCGGCTCCTGCCACCCCGGCTGTCCCCAAGCCCCGCACCATCAGCAAGGCACTGCTCATCCACCCCGACCGCCTCACCGAGGACGACGCGCTGATCGTGAAGAACGCCACCGCCGGATGCGCCCACCTCGAGCGCCTTCACCCGCACGTTCGCTCCTTCGCCAAGATGATGGCCCAGCGGCGGGGAAATGAGCTGCCCGCCTGGCTGGACGCCGTGGAAGCCGGCGACCTGCCCGAACTGCACAGCCTCGCCACCGGCATGCGCCACGACCTGCCCGCCATCATCAACGGCCTGACGCTTCTGCCAGGCGGCGCCTGCGGCGCCGCAGTGTTCTCGCCGCAGGCGGGACACGGAAGGACCGGCCGCGCGGTGGCGTGCCGCGCCAGCCGCTGTGCCAGGAATGCCTCTCGCGCAGCAGCCGTACCCGCGTGCCACTTCGGCTCCCCTGCTGTCATGACCGCGACGCGCGGGCA
>NZ_JASIAL010000330.1:0-5255 GCF_030042015.1 Trebonia sp.
CGCGCGCGTTCGGAATGGATGAAAAGAGCGGCGGCTGCGGACCTCAGCGGTGGCGGGGGCCTGCGGGGGTGCGGCGCTGTCCGCCCATTCCTTCACGGCAACGCCCCTCTCGCAACCGGCAGGACGCTACCGGGAAAACGCGTTTCCCGCTCCTGGCAGTTCCAGTCTGCGGCATTACCGGGCCTTTCGGCGATTCCTGCGTCTTTATAGTGGCGGCGTGAAGCTGCTCGCCGGCGTCACGCCGCTGCGCTCGTCATCGGCGTTCCTGCGGCTGCCGGTGACACGCGTGTCGCGGCAGGGACTGGCGATGCTGGTCGCGGTCAGCGTGCGGGGGGCGGGCAGCCGCCGCATCCTCGCCAGCCCCCTTATCGTCCTCCGTTTAGCCTCCTCCGTCAGGGCAGGGGGCCGAGCATCTGGCCGATGTTGAACGGCGTGCGCAACAGCCCGAACTGCAGCATCACGTCGGGGACCCGCTGCAGCCGGACCTGGTCGATGCCGATCGGGTAGATGTTCAGCGCCATCACCGCCGCGACGACCGGCGGCACCTGGCCGTTCTGCGGGCCGTCCAGGGACTCCATGGCCTGCTCGACCGCGGACCTGCTCGTATCGGCGATCTCCTGGCCCTGTTCCAGCGCGGCGAGGAACGCCTTGAGCGTGTTGGGGTGCTGCTGCACCCAGGACTTGGTGGCCACGTAGCCCAGGACGGGGAAGTTCTGCGTGGCGCCCTGGTCCAGGTCGGCGAGTTCGACCGCGCCGTACTGCTCCTCCGCCGCGGTGGCGAACGGCTCGGGCAGCGCGGCCGCGGCGATCTTCCCCGCGGCCAGTTCCCCGGCCATGTCAGGGAAGGGGATCGGCTGCGTCGGGAACCGCACGCTCTTCACGCTGATCCCGTTCTCGGTGAGCACGGCGGCGGTGAGCAGGTAGTTGATGTTGCCCGGGGCGTTGATCCCGACCAGGTGGCCTTTCAGCTGCGCCAGCGTCTTGATCTTCGAGTCCGGCATCGTGTAGATCGCCTGGTCGCCCTGCTGCATCACCGAGCCCTCGGCGATGATCTGCAGCGGCTGGTGGTCGTCCACCACGTGCTGGATGTAGGAGACGTAGTTCCCACCGGTGATGTCGTACTCGCCGGCCACCTGCTGGTCGATCACCGTGTCGCTGCTTGTGGCGGCCGTGTAGTTGATGGCGAGCCCTTCCTTCGCGAACAGCCCCTCATGCAGGGCGACGAAAAAGCCCGCCGAGTCGACGGCCGGTACCACGGCCACGTTCAGGTGGGTCTCCTCAAGCCCGCCCGCAGAACTCCCGCCGATTATCACAACCCGCCCGCACCCTGCGACGGCGAGCAGGACGATTGCGATAGCGGGCGCCAGGGGGCGCAGCCGTGCCATGATCATCGGGGTCCCTTCCTCTCCTCGGTGCCGGTTGCGCGGAAAATGGTTCTGCAACTTGCGGCCGAAGACATCGGTCAGCTGACGGATTTTGACCGTCGGCTGCTCCTGTGACGGCGATCCGCGCCCTGGCGACGCGATCCGCCAGCCGGCGCGTCCGCGGCCGTTCCGCGGCCGCCCTGCGGCCGTCCGCGGCCATCCGCGGCCATCCGCGGCCATCCCGCGCGTCACACCCGCCACTGGCGTTTTCTTTGCACACTTCTTGCATGGACAAATCGGGCATTCCGGGCGGCAAATCGTCATGGAGTGTGCAGAGTCGCACTTGCGGGGAGCTGCAGGGCGCGCGGTCCGCGCCGGGGCCGGTACGCGGATTGCATGATTATGCATTGTTGTGCATATACTTGTGCCGTGTCCAAGGTGCTCACCTCCCTGCCTGTCGGCGAACGCGTCGGGATCGCCTTCTCCGGCGGCCTCGACACCTCGGTGGCGGTCGCGTGGATGCGCGAGAAGGGCGCGGTTCCGTGCACGTACACCGCCGACATCGGGCAGTACGACGAGCCCAGCATCGCCTCGGTGCCCGCGCGCGCCGCGTCGTACGGCGCGGAGGTCGCCCGGCTGGTCGACTGCCGGACGGCCCTGGTGGAGGAGGGGCTCGCCGCGCTGGCCTGCGGCGCGTTCCACATCCGGTCGGGCGGGCGCAGCTACTTCAACACCACGCCGCTTGGGCGGGCGGTCGCGGGCACGCTGCTCGTGCGCGCGATGCTCGAGGACGACGTGCAGATCTGGGGGGACGGCTCCACCTTCAAGGGCAACGACATCGAGCGGTTCTACCGGTACGGCCTGCTCGCCAACCCGTCCCTGCGGATCTACAAGCCGTGGCTGGACGCCGAATTCGTCGGGGAACTCGGCGGCCGCAAGGAGATGTCGGAGTGGCTGCTCGCCCACGGACTGCCCTACCGGGACAGCACCGAGAAGGCCTACTCCACCGACGCGAACATCTGGGGCGCGACCCACGAGGCCAAGGCACTTGAGCACCTCGACGCCTGCCTGGAGATCGTCGAGCCGATCATGGGCGTGCGGTTCTGGGATCCTGCCGTGGAGATTGCCGCCGAGGACGTCACGATCGGCTTCGAGCAGGGACGGCCGGTGACGATCAACGGCAAGGAGTTCGACTTCGCGGTCGACTTGGTGCTCGAGGCCAACACGATCGGCGGCCGCCACGGCATGGGCATGTCCGACCAGATCGAGAACCGGATCATCGAAGCCAAGAGCCGGGGCATCTACGAGGCGCCGGGGATGGCGCTGCTGCACGCGGCCTACGAGCGGCTGGTCAACGCCATCCACAACGAGGACACCCTGGCCAGCTATCACGCCGAGGGCCGGCGGCTAGGCAGGCTGCTGTACGAAGGCCGCTGGCTGGACCCGCAGGCGCTGATGCTGCGCGAATCCCTGCAGCGCTGGGTCGGGACGGCGGTCACCGGCGAGGTGACCCTGCGGCTGCGGCGCGGTGAGGACTACTCCATCCTGGGCACGTCCGGGCCGGCGTTCAGCTACCACCCCGGCAAGCTCTCCATGGAGCGGACAGAGGACGCGGCGTTCGGTCCGGTCGACCGCATCGGCCAGCTGACCATGCGCAACCTCGACATCGCCGACTCCCGTGCCAAGCTCGAACAGTACGCCAGGCTCGGCATGGTCGGCAGCCCGCGACCGGCGCTGATCGGCGCCGAGCAGGCAGCCTCGACCGGGCTGATCGGCGCGCTGGCCGAGGGCGGGGCCAAGGCGATCGCCGCCCGCGGCCTGGTGCCCTCCCGCGCGGAAGTTCCCGGCGACGAAGAACTGCTCGACCACGCCGCGATGGAATCAGGCACCGACTGACCCGGGGCACCGCTGGCAGAAGGCGGGGCAGCCGGGGGGGTGGTTTCCCGCGCGCAATTCCGCAATTGAAATCCCGGAGCGCTCAACCGCAGCGGAGAAAGAAAAAGCCAGGTGGGGTAGCTAAGGATTCGCCGGGTTTACTCCTGGTTGCGGCCTAATATGGCAGCCGCCATGTGGCTCTTGGCCTGCTACGACACCTGCACCTGGCTCATCGCCTCCGTCTCGGCCCATTCCCGTCCGTCACGCCAGCCCCTCCCGCGCGCCCGGCCGGGATAACGGGAAGGGAAATGCCGCCCCTGACCGGGATTTTGTTTCCCGATAATTGGCCTGTCCGGAATGTCCGATTCCGGGATTCTGGCATACCGGGCATATCGCATCGCCGGGTGGCGGCCGGCGGGCGCCCGGCGGCGGGGATGCGCCTGCACCCGGCCGCGTGACGCCGGAGTTCATCTCCCCGGTGGCCGGGCGAGCAAGGGCGCGATGACGTCGGTGAGCCTGACCGGGCAGGGCTTCCCTGGCACGCCCGATTACGCGGCGCCCGAGCAGGTCAACGGCGTGGCCGTGGACGGGCGCACCGACCAGTACGCGCTGGCCTGCGTCGCGTTCCGGCTGCTTGCCGGACGCCGCCGTTCGAGCGGGACCACGGCATGGCCGTGCTGCTGGCGCACCTGTCCGCCCCGCCGCCGTCGCTGGCCGCGCGCCGCCCGGACCTGCCGGGCGCCGCGGACCAGGTCCTGGCCAGGGGGATGGCCAAGACCCCGGACGATCGGTACGCGTCCCCCCGCCGCAAGCAGCCGGGAACGGGAAGGCAGCCGCCGCCCTGGCTGACCCGGCGGGCACCGTGACTATCGGTCCGCCCGAGCTTCCCGCGGACGAGGCAGCCGCCGGGGTGGAACCGGCGGCCCGCGAACCGGCCCCGCCGACGGCAGCTCCGGGCAAGGTGGTAGCGGACGCGCCGGGTGTGACCCGCCCGGTAGCCGCAGTAGGGACCGGTAAATCGAGCTGGCTCGGGCGCCGTCGCCTGCCCGCGATTGCCGTGGGGTGCGCGATCGTCGTCGCGGCGGGAGTCATTCCGTTCGTGCTGACGAGCGCGGCGAACACCCCGAAGCCGGGCACGGGCCTGCGGGGGTGGAGTTGTGGTGCTTGTCGCGGCCCAGGTGACCAGGCCCGGCCGCGCCTCGCGGACGGCGGCGATGACACCGGGGTCGGTGCGCCGCACCGCCTCGGCATCGCCGGCCATCGCCGCGGCCACGAACGCGTCCGCCGGGGACAGGCGCGGCGGCCCGGCGCCGAGCGCCGCGAGCTGCGCGGCCAGCTCGCGGTGGCCGTTCACCAGGGCCTCCTCGGCCGGGGTGCGGTGCGGGTCGCTGGTAGCGCAGCTCGGTGAACGCAGCGACCACGTCCACCCCGTTGGCCGCAAGCAGCGCGACCCGGGCGCGCTGGTCGTGGATCACCGCCCACCACAGCAGGTTGCCCAGCATCACCGCCGGGGATTCGAGCGCGTCGCCGAGCAGCCGGCGCCATGGTCCGCGGCCGTCGGCGTCCCGGCCGAGGCCGAACTCGAAGAGCAGGACCAGGTGATCGTCGCGCGGGCCGAACATCCGGTTGTAGAGCAGCTGGCCGTCGTTGGGGTCGGCACCCGCCTCAAGCAGCAGCCGCGCCGTCTGCAGCGTGGCGTCCAGGCTGACCTGCGGGTCGTGGCGGGCGTAGGCCTGGTACAGCAGCGGCGACCAGCCGTGCGGGCCGCCCGGCCGCACAGCCAGCGAGCCGTCGCCAGCAAGGAACCGGCGGACCTGGGCCACGTCGGAGCAGGCGGCGGCGACGGGCAGGGAAACCCCGCGGAGTTCGGGATGATCGGCCAGAAGCTGCGCGGCCGTGGCACGGTCCGATGCCTCATCGTCGCTGTAAGTCAGGCAGGCCAGCCGCAGGAAGCGGTCGGCCAGCGGCTCCTCCGGCGGCGGCGCGGCCGGGCTCCACGCGCGGGCGGTGACGATG
>NZ_JASIAL010000045.1:0-11700 GCF_030042015.1 Trebonia sp.
ATCGAATTGGAATGCGGGATCACGGTGTACCCGGCCAGGTCCGGGGGAGGGCGGTGGCGGGCGGTCTGGTACGAGGCCGGCGGGCGGCAGCAGTGCGAGGCCGTGTCCGAGGACAGGCTGGCCGCCAAGCTGGAGAAAGTCGCCGAGAGGCTCCAGGCCGGCGCCCCGAACATGCGGCGGCCAGGCGCTGATCTCATCGCGCACTACCTAGACCCCGACCGGCTGCCGGCCCGCGACCGGTGGTCGCGCAAGCACGCTGACACCCAGCGGCGGCTGTGCGAGCGGTTCGCCGCCCCGGTCATCGCCGCGCTCACCTGCCAGGACATCAAGACCGAGCACACCCAGAAGATCGTTAACGCCGCGCCCACCGCAGGGGAAGGCGACCGGGTCCACCGGATGCTCTCGGCCCTGGTCACGGCCGGGATCGAAGCCGGCTACCTAGTGAACTCCCGGCTGGCGACGGTGCACTGGCAGGCCGGGGACCGCCCGCTGCCCGCTCCGGCCGTCAGCGTCGCTGGTGAGTCTTCGCTGTGGGTCGATCCCGCCGAGATCCCGTCCGCAACCGATGTCAGCGGCCTAGGCCGAGCGCTCGCGGCAGGGCGGCGAGGCAATCAGGACGAACTGATGGCTAACCTCGCCGCCTACAGCGGCCTGCGCTGGGGCGAACTGGCAGCCCTCACCATCGGGCAGGTCTGCCAGGCGCGCCGGGAGATAAGAGTGGACCGCAAGGTAGTCGAGGTTGGCGGGCGCTTGTACGTCGAGGCGCCGAAGAACCGCAAGTTCCGCCGGACGATCTACCCCCGGCGCACGCCCGGCGGCTGCCCGCTGGCTGAGCGGCTCGCCGCCCGCATCGAGGAGGCCCGCGCCGAGCAGGAGGCCGGGAGCAACCCGCTCGGGCTGGTCTTCCCCAGCCGCAGAGGCGGGTACTGGCGTTCCAGCAACTTCAACCGCAGGATCCTGCAGCCTGCCTACCTGGCGGCCGGGTGGCGCGACGCCGGCGGCAACGGCACGTGGACCTGGCACAGCCTGCGGCACGCGTTCTGCACCACCGCCCTGTTCACGTGGAAGCTCGACGCGACGGACGTGTCGCGGATGGCCGGCCACGCGAACTACCGCATCACCCTCGACATGTACGTCGGCGCCACCGCCGGCGTCCTGGACCGCGCACGAGCCGCCACCGAATAACCGCCCCGCTCGCGACGAGCGGCGCTTCCTCTCATATCCAGCAGCCGGTGGAGGTGCATCCGAGCTGCGGCCGTAATTTGAAAGGTCCCCCGGTTCATGGCCACTGTCGGTGACGGCTCCGGAAAGGGCTATGCCATGAGCAGGCGCAGAACGGCTCCTCTCTGTCAAGGGGATGCTGTGTTATTCGAGGATTTCGGCCTCATCGAGGAGGTCGGGGTGCAGGCGGGTGCTGGCGTCGAGGATTTCAATGCCGACAAGGCGGCCGTCTTTCCAGTCGAGGGCGACGAAGCCGCTGATTCCGTTCGGGGTGCCGGCCTGGATGGTGGTGCGGCCGGGTGCGAGCGGGCCGCCGGTGAGGTAGATGTAGACCGCGTCCGCGGCGGGGTGGTAGGTGATCCGCACACGCTGATTCTGCTCCGCCGGTCGGCCATGAGCTGGCGGTATACCTGGTCAGACAGCCGCCGCTTAAGGCAGCGCAGCGCCTCTTTCGGGGTTTTGCCCTCGGTGCGCTTGCGCTCGTAGTAGCGGCGCCCGTCGGTGCCGGGGTAGCGGATCTGGGTGACGGCCATCATGTGCAGCGCGTGGTTGATGCGCCGGTTCCCCGCGCGGGACAGCCGGTGGCGGACCTGGTCGCCGGAGGACACGTCGATCGGGGCGGTGCCGTTGTAGCTGGCGAACTTGTCCTTGGTGGCGAACCGGGCGATGTCGCCGGCCTCGGCCAGGATCCGCCCGGCGATCAGCGGCCCGATCCCGTACAGGCTGGTCAGTGTGGTGCCGGACGCGGCGACGAGGGCGGCGATCTGCCCCGCGAGGTACTTGAGCCTGGCATCCAGGGCGCGGATGTCGGCCAGGTGGTCCCTGGCGATGTGCAGCCGGACCGCCGATACGTCGTCTGCAGGGCGGATCCGGGCCAGCAGCGCCTGGGCCTTGTTCGCGGTCAGCTCGCGGCGCATCCCGCCGGGCGTCAGCTCGGCCAGCAGCCGGTGCAGCCGGCACACCGCCTGGGTGCGCTGCGCGGCGAGCTCGTCGCGCCGGTCGCATAGCAGCCGCAGGCTCACCGTTATGTCGTCGCAGGTTACCGCGGCGATGCCAGCACCGTCGAGGGCCGCCAGGCCGATCGAGACCGCATCATGCTTATCGGTCTTGCGGCCATGCCCGCTGGAGTACACCCGCGCCCGGGCGGCCAGCTTCGCGGGTACGTCCAGCACCAGCTCCCCGTCGGCGGCCAGCCGCTGGGCCAGCGACCGGCCCGCGCCATGGCATCCTTCCACAGCCCACCGCCGCTGCGCCCATCGCGCGGCAAACGCCGTCAGCTGGTCATAACCCTCGGCGCCGTTCGCGAACCGGGCCGTCTCGATCAGGGCCTTGCTCACCGGATCCAGCACGGCCGCGGTATTGCTGGCTTTATGCGGGTCCACGGCGATCATCACGTCATCGTTCACAACAGGGTTCCTCCTGGCCATCGGGGGTGTCGGCAGGCGAGGAGGGCAATGCAACTTCCGGCAGCGCAGACCTCTCTTGAGCCACTACCTCACCGGGTGAACAGGACGGGCCGCAGGCCGTTCGTGAGCCAGAACACCTAAAGGCGACGGCAGCCGATTCGCGAGCGAGCCCGCCCCGCTCAACGCCCGAGGATCCCAGATCCCCGAGCTCCCGGAGACGATCTAAACAAGTTGCCGATTCTGAGCGACCCACGGCTCGATGATCTCTCTGCGTGTGTGAGCGCAGATTATCTGTTCGGGACGCACTCCTACTTCCTAGGAGGGCGAGGGTGCCGATAGTGGGTAAGTGCCTCGGCCGCTGCCTGGCGCACCGTCGAGTCGCTTGTGTCACCGACAAGAAGCTACTGGTCGCCACTAGTCCAGTCCCCCGCACTGAGTCGCAGGCCGTCGAGCGTCGCCAATAGTTTTAGCCACGACTCGATCGGTGAGTTACGCCGTGTCGCAGCCAAAAGTTCATGGTCCGGCGCTACTGACCAAGAAGACCAGCCCAAGAGGTCGTTGGCGGTTGGCCGCAACTCGGTTAGCACCGTGATCAGCGTTCGGGCATGATGCGGTTGGACCTGGCCCAGGAGGGACAACACCCACGCTCGAGCACCAGTCAGGTCATCGGCCTGTGAGCTCAACCCCTTTAGTGCTAGGGCCAACCCCTCGATGTCCCAAGGATTTGCTGCCTCGAATAGGACCAGCGCTCGGCTGCGTGCCTGGGCCAGGTCGCTGGCTGGAGGGTTCAGCTTGGCCAATGTGTCGACGAGTTCCTGGATGCTGAGATCGTTGGCGGTGTCGAAGAACGTTAGTACTCTTCGCCGGGCCCGGGCCAAGTCACCGGCCTGCGGGTTCAGCCTGAGCAGCGTACCGACAAGACTCTCAGCGTCCTGGCTGCGGGCTTGGTCGAGTAGGTCAAGTACCTGAGCCAGGTCATTCGCCTCCGGGGCTAGTCTGATCAGCGCCTCACCCAGCTTGGCAGTTCCCGCAGGATCAGCAGTGCTCAGCCGGTGGAGCACCCGCGCGCGGGCACGGGCCAGGTCGCCTGCTTCTGGTGCTAGCTCAGCCAGAAACCCGGCTAGCTCGGCCAGAGCCTCCGCTAGGTAGTAGTCGGTGGCCAAGGGCTCGGAGGCTTCGAGGAGATCCAGGACGCGGGCGCGGGCCCGCGCCAGCTCACCGGGCTCCGGCGCCAGCTTGATCAGGCGGCCCGCCGTGAGGGAGGCCTCCCCGGGTGTGTTGGTATCGAGCAGGTCGAGTAGCCGCGCTCGGGCGCGAGCCAGGTCCCCGGCCTCCGGAACCATTTCGGTGAGAATGTCGGTCAGGGCCCAGACAGCCCACGGCGCGGTGGGATCATCGAGGAAGTCAAGCACCTTGGCCCTGGCACGGGTGAGGGCAACTGTCTCAGGGTGCAGCGCGGCCAAGACCCGGGTCAGGAATTGAGCATTGGCGGTGTTAAGCAGGTCGATGACCCGGGTGCAGGCCCGAGCCAGGTCGCCTGGCTCAGGGTCCAGCAAGATCAGCATTTCGGCCAGCGTCGGCACGCCGCTGAAGAGTCCGGCGACGTCGAGAAGGTCTAGAACCCGGTTTCTCGCGTGGCGTTTGGCCAAGCCTGCTGCCTCCGGATCCAGGCAGGCAAGCGCGTTGACCAGTCCCGGCACGTCATGAGGTTCGGCTGCGTCAAGCAAGTTCAGCATTCGGCTGCGCGCACGGGTCAGTTCGCCTGTGTCCAGGGCTAGTCGGGCCAAGGTCTCGGCGAGGCCTTCGCTGTTGCTGGGACTGGCCAGGTCGAGTTGGTGCAGCAGTCGGCTACGCGCCCTGGCTAGATCACTGGCTTCCCACTGCAGTCCGGTCACGCTCGCAGCCAATGATGGGTCCTTCTCGAGCAAGCTCCGCACTCGGTCGCGCGCCCGCGATAGGTCGTTAGCCTCGGGCTGCAGCTTTGTCAGCGCATCCACGAGTAGCGGAACCGTCAAGCGGGTGAGTCCGTCCGCGACTTGGTGGTCGAGCAGATCCAGGATCCGGTCGCGGGGACGGGCCAGCTCGCTTGGCTCGGGCCCCAGCTCTCCCAGGGCGTCTGCTAGTTGGCGGATGTATCCGAAATTGTCGGTTTCAGTGAGCAGGTCTGATATTCGGCCCCGGGCTCGGACCAGATCATCTGGCTCCGGGTTCAGCCCAGCCAGCACGTCAGCCAGCCATCTTGCGACCCCGGCATCGGCTGTGTCGAGTAGATCCAGGAGTCGGGTGCGGGCCTGGGTAAGGTCGTTCTCTCCCGGATCCAGCTTGGCCAAAGCCCCGACCAGAGCCTGGGCGTCTTGAGTACCGGCACTATCAAGCGCCCCCAGGATGCTGCGGCGGATTTCCCGGCTTGCAGCTGGCCAGTCTTGTGCAACTGGGAGACGTCGTAGGTCTTCGCCGGCCAAATCGACCAGGGCACGGCCGATAACATTGGCGCATTCAGTGGTCCAGCTATCCTGCTTTGACTCTCTGGCGACTCTGGTGAAGAATGAGCGCAGTTCCCAGCAGCTGTCGATCCGTTCCAGGCCCGCATCGCCGTTCAAAGGGCTGGCGGCCAAGCGGATCAGTTTCTTCAGAACTTCGTCTCGCTCGGGGTGCATTGCGAGTGCGACTGGTCCCGCGTACTCCCAGTCCGGGTCGTACCACACGTGGCTGACCAGTTCCGCGGCTGCCTGGTCCGCGGTCATCTGAAATGCGACATATTCTGCAGTCAAGTGCTCACGGATCGCTCTGTGGATAAACCGTCGCGGCGTCAGGCCGAGTGCAAGGCTCGGCAAGCCCACTGGGACGGCCACGTGATTTACCGCGGTCAGCTCCGCCCGTCTCAACTGCCGATATGGCGTGCGGATGCTGTCAGGCCAGGCGCCAATCCCTGTCACCTCGTCCTTAGCGGCCCCCGCCCAGGCCCATTCCCTCAGCACTCCGGCACAGCCTGCCACGTCAAAATCCTCCGAGCCGCTGCGGTGCCATAGGCCCCACAACAGCTGCCAGGTCACTAGCGCGTAAATTTCATGGCGCGTCGCGGGCAGTTGCGCATCACCCCCGATAATGCACAAGAATGCGGCGATCAGCGGAACGCTTGCGGCGTCCTGCAGGTCCTGCCGAGCCGCGATCTGCGAGATCACTGCATCGCCACGGGCTGGATCGGAGGCGAACCAGCTGACGATGAGGGGCTCGACATCTTCTGGGTAGCGCAGCGGCCGCAATTCCCCGGCTTTCTGCGAGCCTTCGCCGGGGTCAATCATGAGCTGCCGCTTCCATGAGCTGGGCCGCGAGGTCAGGATGATGCGCCAGGGCAGCATTCCGGCCTGCTGCAGCACTTGATCCGGGTCTCGCGCCTCGTCCAGTGAATCGATCACCAGCAGCACCGGGCTGTTCCGGTCGCTGAAAAATACCCGGAGCGCCTCTACAATCCGGAGGCTGCCCAGGTCACCGGCCTGGTTCAGCGCGCTCGAGACAACAGCATCACGAATCCCCAGGCTCGCGTTATACCGGGAGGCAAGCATCGAGCACGTCGTGAACAGCGGTAGTTCGACCTCATCAAGCCCGGCACCGCTGGCCAGCGCCGACAGCGCCGCCGCGGCGCGCCGCCGCGCCGTCCGCCGCGCCAGCCAGGTCTTACCCGACCCTGGGCCGCCCAAGATCACCAGCCGGGTGCACCTCTCGGCTAGGTCATCAGCGCCGATATCACCGTCATCTAGATCCCAGCCCTCGACACCGTCGGCACGGCCGATGCTCAGCTCCCGCTCGATATCGGAAGGGGTCAGCATCTGCCCGCTGAGCCGAGGATCTTGCGGCCAGCTATCGGAATTTAGCGACCTGAACAGAACAGCCAGGTATACGCAGACGTCCTCCCTGCTGGCGGGCCCCGGCGGCAGCCGGTCCAACACAACCGCCAGCTGGTCCAGAATTCTGCCCGCCCTATCCTCCTCAGTCTGACTCTGACAGGCCAGCCACGCCGCTAGGTCGGCCTGCAGCTGCAGCATCGCCTGATCCAGCCGCGCCGCCTGCCCCGTCTCCAGCCGCGCGATCCGCGCCATCAGCACACGCTGGAAGACCTCCGGCTCCACGTCGGAGACGGCAAACTCCAGCAGCCCGCGAGCTATAACACGCGCCGCATCTATTGCGTCTTGCTCGGGGATGACGTCCGCGAGGCATTGCGTGATGGCAGCCGTCAGGTCCCCCACCGGTCCACCCGCGATCATCTGCCATGTATGCGGATCCTCCAGCAAATGGCGCACCGCAGCCAACTCACGGCCCCCAAGCTTGACCAGCGGATCTGCAGCCAAGACAAGCCGACTAAGACCGTCCTCACGACGGATCCGGTCTAGCCAGCCGCGTGCCAGGCGTCCGAGTTTGCCGGCCGACCAACTGACCGGTAGCCCCACCAGCGCCGGACCCAGGGCACCCGTGATCAGCCAATTGACAAACTCTGAATCCACTATCGAATCGTAACCGGCCTAATACCACACGCGGCTGTAACAAGCGGACCGAGAAAGTGGCCGCATAAAATCCGCTGCTGCCGCAGCTTGGACTGTGAACCGCCCCGGCGAGTCCAGAGCCTGCGGAAACTCCGGAGCGGTTCACTGTCACCGCAAGTCTCGATCGTGGTTGCCACTCATCGACCCCAGCCAAGATGACCAAGCGCGCCGACTGATGAGGGTGAAGATGAATCTGGGAGCGGAGCGTCTCTCCTTGATCGGAACTGGCGACAACGCCGATCTACCGGTTCTGCGCGCGTGAGTTGGGCTCCCCGTGTCTTCCGGGCGGGTGTGAGAGCCGCGCTGAACGGCGGCAGTGTGCGCGCGGCTCGGGACATGGGACGATTCGCAGAGCGACAAACGCCATCCCACGTCAGTAATCCGACCATCCGGTTCCTCGGCCCGTCGGCAAGTTGGCCTAGTGGACTGTGAACTGTCATCCTGATGTGTCATGTCAGGTGCATCGCTGGGTAGTGACGCCGGCTGGTCGGAGGCGCGCCGGAGGCTGCACGCTCAGCTAGCTCATCGTAACGCGCTGCTAGCGGATTATTACGCGTCGGCGATCTACTTCTTGTCGACACCAGGGGCGCCTGCGCGGATGTCTCACCTCGCTCATGCCGTGAGGGAGTTGTGTCTGCACCTGCCCGACGTCGTCGGGGTCGTGAGGCTGGACCGCAGCCAGAGCGAGAATAAGTCTGCGGATTTCATGCGTGTGTGGGAAAGTGCCGGACTGCCCGACGATGCTGCCGACTTCGCGGTATGCGCGGAGGTCGGAGGTGATGTTGCGATGTGCCTGGTCCCGCGCCCGGTTGTGCAGGCTGCTGTCGAGATGGTCGTTGCTAGCCGGATCCGGGGAACCGCCGGCCGCCGTGCGGCGATGATGATCGCTGAGCCGCACGCTCCCGGCGGGCATACCAACGCTGAGCGCGATCCGACCGTGCGGCGATGGAACACGATTGTCGGTAAGACCCTGTTTGCGTTCGTCCACGCGTTCGATAAGGCACCTTCGCCGATCGGCGAGGAGGATCTCCACCGGGATTTCATGTTCCTGGAACAAGTCATGCGGGGTGTCCTGGCCCCGCTTGAGCATGTTGCGGACCTGGATGAGCTGCTCGCAGAGACCGCGCGCCAGCCTGAGCCGGTCGAGGTTGAAGATGTGACCGTCGTCGTTGCCCGTCACGCAGGGCTGAAGCCAGGCGGTGCTCCGGATTACCTGCGAGATGAGGGTGATGCGCGTGGTGACTCCTGAGGACTTGGGCGGATGGCCAGCGCCGACCGATGGGCAGATCCGTCGGCTCCAGGATCTAGTGGCTCATCCCGCCCGCTTGCGCTACTTCTTCAGCCGCCTGGAGAACCCGCTTTGGCTGGAACGCCTGGCCGCTGACGGCTGGTACGACCCGGAGCGCGTCCCTGAGCCGATCGCGGAGGCTGGCGGGACGGTGCGTATCGACTTCTGGCCCTTGTCGGAGTATCTCCGCCGTGTGGGCGGAGAGGTGCCAGAGACTGCTGCCTCCGTCGTCGAGCGCCTTGCCGGCACGGCTAATCCGATCGTGCAACGTGACCTTGTGGCGACGCTCCTGCGTCTGCCTATCGGTTCGGCTGCGGGTTTCATCGATGATGTAATCGGGTGGATTCACGGCCCTTACTCCAGGTCGCTGGATGAAAGAGATCTGGGGAACCTGGCTGCCCGGCTGCTGGATGGCGGGCAGGAGAAGGCTGGCCGGCGGCTGGCGTCGGCCATCTTGTCCTGGGTGCAGGAGGAGTACTGGCTCCGGGAAGTTATCGGCGTGCTGGCTGATCCGCTGGCGCGATCGGGGATCGATGGCGTGCTTGTTCTCGCGGATGCCCTAGACCGCGTGATCGGCGAGAAGGCCGGCGCAGAGGCGGCGAGCTTCATGAGGGCCTCCATTGCCGATCACGAACAAGACCAGCACATCGACGCAGCTGATTACCTGATCAACGGGCTGCGCGACTGCGCGCTTGCGTACTTGCGCCGTACTGGAGATCTTTCTGTCTTGGGGGCACTGCTGCGCCGCAGGGCAGTTCTGTTCAGCCGCATTGCGTACTACGTGACTGCCGCGGCAGTCGCTGATCCCGGCGGCGAGGAAGATCCTGATGCCGCTTCCCGTATCACCGCGCTGCATGGCTATGCCCGGTCGGTGATTCTAGATAAGTCCGCCTTCAATGACCCCCGCACCAGGTTGGAGCACGGGGCACTGATCCGGGAGATGCTCCGGCACCTCGCGGCTGCGGACATTGCGCAGCTTGCCGACTGGCTGCGGCAAGGCCCGCAGATGAGCGACCCCGAGATCAGCCAGATGCTGGGCTCGCCGGGTGCACCCGCGCCTGCGGAACAAGTCGCAAGATTCAGGGACCATTGGCGTGTCGACCGGATGGCCCTGCTGGGCGAGAACCTCCCACAGCTGCTTCATGCCATTGCAGCTGATCTTGCGGCGCGAGGAGTCCAGCCGCCCGAGCATCCGGGGTTCAGCCACTGGACGTCCACAGCGCAAGTGATTGAGTCTCCCGTCTCCGGCCAGGAACTTTCATCGATGACCGTCGCCGAAGTTATCGATCTGGCCCGGAATTACCAGCCGCCAGCTCACATGGTCTTCAGGTTTCTCGACCAGTCGTTGGCCCAGCAGATCTCCGACGACATCACCGCCCGGCCAGGTGAATATTCGCTCCTCGCATCCAGCTTTGCCGACCTGAGGCCCGCATACCTGAATGCTTTCCTTGAAGGGCTCCGGCAAGCGATCGGCACGCGAAGCAAAAATGCCACCGCGAACCGTCCGGAAAATCCTCTAGACTTCAACTGGGAGGCAGTCTTGGGTCTAGCCTCCAGCATCGCCGGCATGCGAGATCCGGGAGGGCGCAACGCCGAACAGGCAGAAGAGTCGCCGCGATGGGTCCACCGGAGCGTACTGATGCTTCTCAAGACCGCTCTGGCCGCAGAGGGTTCCGGCTTGACGGCCCAGCATGCCGTGGCGATCTTGACGATCATACAGACATTGCTCGACAGTCCTGACCCGGTACCTGAGGACGAAACTGCAGAAGACCGCCTTGACCCCGCTGACCGGGCGCTGAACTCTGTTCGCGGCCAAGCCGCTGGCTGCCTGATTGCTTTTAGCAACTGGTGGCGCAGGCTCGGCAGGACTGAGGACGACGCGCCGCCGGTTCTCTTGGAGCTGCTCTCACGTGAGCTCGACCTCGCCCACGAGACGTCTACCGCGATCAGAACGGTATATGGCCAGTTCTTCCCGCTCCTTTACTCACGCCTGCCCGCGTGGACCAGTGAGCACCTTGAAGCGATATTCGGCCCCCTTGCCGCAGCGCCGGACCCGGCAAGGCCAGTAGCCGAGCCGTCCGAGCAGATCCCTGCCGAGGTGCTGGGTCAGGCTGCCTTCGATGCATACCTACTCGCGAACGGCCCCCAGGACCGTAGCTTCCTGGAATTGCTCAAGCCCTACTACGAGCGCGAGATCAACAGGTTGCGCAAGCAACCACCCCGAGCCTGGCGGAGCACCCTCCGTAATACCCGTCAGGCAGTGCTCGACCATCTCCTCCTCTTCCTGCTCTGGAACGCGCTGAGCACCGATGACCCCCTGATTACGACGGCCATCCGTAAGGCAGGCGTCCAAGACACGGGAGAAGCCATCGGCCATCTCGGATCGCTCATCTTCCGAGCCGGTGAAGCCGCGGCAAGCCAGGCACAGGCGGCGCAAGACGTATGGAACTGGTGGCGGGAACAAGCGCAGAGGCGCGCGGGCAGCGGGGACCGCGATTCCGCAGTCGCCATGGTCACCGGCTTCCCCTGGTGGTGGCGCGCCGGGAATCTGGATACAGCCTGGCAGTTCAGGGAACTCCTGCTGGTCCTAGAGATCTCACCAGCCATCGAGACGCCAAGCCTCGTCGCCCAGACTCTCGCAGACCGGGTCATCGGCAACGAAGATAACGTGATTACGGCGCTTGACATCGTCCTTGACAACACAACTAACGACATCCAATTGCAGCACGCAGTCATGAAAGCTGAACCGGCCCTCCGTTACCTGCTCAGCGCAACAGACCCTAACGTCAGACGGCGCACCACAGTCCTGGTACAGAAGATCGCTGCCTGGGGAATGGTCGAACTGGCAAAGCAGATCACCACCACTGCCAACAGGTGACGCCAGCCTATTTTTCCGGGCGCAATTCGGCTAACTCTTTCTTCTCATACACTATATCGATCTTTATGGGCGTGCCTCGTTGCCTCGTTTCGAACCGCAGGTAACGCAAATAACGGCGGATCTCGCGCCCTACATCTCATATGGCTGTCACCGACCGTGAGGAGAGTTGACCAGCGTCGCGTCTCCAGGCCGAGAGCCGTGATGCTCGTCGCGAGCGGGGTGGTTATTCGGTGGCGGCTCGTGCGCGGTCCAGGACGCCGGCGGTGGCGCCGACGTACATGTCGAGGGTGATGCGGTAGTTCGCGTGGCCGGCCATCCGCGACACGTCCGTCGCGTCGAGCTTCCACGTGAACAGGGCGGTGGTGCAGA
>NZ_JASIAL010000331.1:0-35826 GCF_030042015.1 Trebonia sp.
ATGTGCCCGAATCCGGTGACTGGTGGAACTCCTCCTACCTGATCATCTGGGGCACGAATCTGCCGATCACCCGCACGCCGGATGCGCACTTCATGACCGAGGCCCGGTACCGCGGCCAGAAGGTGGTCGTGGTCTCGCCCGACTACTCCGACCACACCAAGTTCGCGGACGAGTGGCTGCCGGCCGCGCCCGGCTCCGACGGCGCGCTGGCGATGGCCATGGGCCACGTGGTCCTCACCGAGTTCTTCAGCGACCGGCAGGTGCCCTATTTCACCGAGTACGTCAAGACCTACACCGACGCACCGTTCCTGATAACGCTGCGCGAGAACGGCGACGGCTACGTGCCGGACAGGTTCCTGACTGCCGCCGACCTCGGCGACACCGCTGAGGGAGCCGCGCACAAGACCGTGCTGCTCGACTCGGCGACCGGGCAGCCAGTAGCGCCGAACGGCTCGCTGGGATACCGGTTCACGGACTCGGGCCTGGGCCGGTGGAACCTTGACCTGGCTGGCGTCGACCCGGTGCTGACGCTGCACGGCCGGCACACCGAGGCCGTGCCGGTGGACCTGCCGCGGTTTGACATCGGCGAGACCGAGGGCGGCACCTCGGTCCGCCGCGGCGTGCCGGCGATCCGGGTCGGCGGCCGCCTGGTGACAACCGTGTTCGACGTGCTCATGGCGCAGTACGCGGTGCGCCGGCAGGGCCTGCCCGGCGAGTGGCCGGCCGGCTATGACGACGCCACGACGCCAGGCACTCCGGCGTGGCAGGAACCGATCACCAGCGTGCCGGCGGCCACGGCAGCCCGGATTGCCCGCGAATTCGCTCGCAACGCCGAACTGTCGCACGGCCGATCGATGATCGCGATGGGGGCGGGCACCAACCACTGGTACCACTCTGACGAGATCTACCGGACATTCTTCACGCTGATCATGCTGTGCGGCTGCCAGGGCGTGAACGGCGGCGGCTGGGCGCACTACGTCGGCCAGGAGAAGGTCCGTCCGCTGGCCGGCTGGCAGCAGGTGGCGTTCGCGCTCGACTGGCAGCGCCCGCCCCGGCACATGACCGGTACCTCGTTCTTCTACCTGCACAGCGGGCAGTGGCGCTACGAGGCCTTCGGGCCCGCCGAACTGGCCAGCCCGCTGGGCCGCGGCCTGTTCGACGGCCGCACGTTCGCCGACTGCATCGCGCAGGCGTCCCGGCTTGGCTGGACGCCGTCCCACCCTGCGTTCAACCGTAACCCGCTGGACCTGTGCGACGAGGCCAGCCGGGCCGGGGTGCCCGTCCCGGCACACGTGACCGGCGAACTAGCCGCAGGCCGCTTGCGGTTTGCTGCCCAGGACCCGGACGACCCGGTGAACTGGCCGCGGGTGCTGACGGTGTGGCGGGCCAACCTCCTCGGCTCGTCCGGTAAGGGCATGGAGTACTTCATGCGGCACCTGCTCGGCACCCACGACGCCGTGCGCGCTGCGGAGTCTCCGCCGAGCCTGCGCCCGGCCGAGGTCGCCTGGCGCGAGGAAGAGCCGCGCGGCAAGCTGGACCTGCTGACGGCCATCGACTTCCGGATGACCAGCACCTGCACGTTCGCCGACGTGGTGCTGCCGGCCGCTACCTGGTATGAGAAGCACGACATCTCGACCACGGACATGCACCCGTTCGTGCACTCGTTCAACCCGGCCATCGCCCCGCCCTGGCAGACCCGCACCGACTTCGACGCGTTCACCGCGATCGCCGCCGACTTCTCCCGGCTGGCCGCGGCGCACCTGGGGACGCGCACCGACGTGGTCGCCGTGCCGCTGATGCACGACACGCCGGACGAGCTGGCCCAGCCCGGCGGCGTGACGCCGGAGCCGGGTTCGCTCATCCCCGGCGTGACCATGCCCCGGCTGATCACCATCGAGCGGGATTATCCCGCGACCGCGGCGAAGATGGCCGCGCTCGGCCCGCTGACAGACACCCTGGGCTGCTCGGTCAAGGGCGTCACCTGGGTTCCGGCGCGCGCCGTGGACTACCTGCGGCACGCCAACGGAACCGTGCGAGGCGGCGTCGCCGACGGCCGCCCGGCGCTGGCCCGCGACGTGCACCTGGCCGAGGCGATCCTGGCGCTGTCCGGCACCACCAACGGCGAGAACGCCTTCCAGGCCTGGCAGGAGCTGGAGAGACGGACCGGGGTGCGGCTCGCCGACCTGGCCGCCGAACGAGCCGGGGACCGGATCACGTTCGCCGACACCCAGGTGCAGCCCCGGGCGGTCATCACCTCCCCCGAGTGGTCCGGGTCCGAGACCGGCGGCCGCCGGTACTCACCGTTCACGGTCAACGTGGAGCGGAAGAAACCGTGGCACACGCTCACCGGGCGGATGCACTTCTTCCTCGACCACGACTGGGTCGCCGAGTACGGCGAGGCGCTGCCCGGGTACCGGCCGCCGCTGGATTACCGCCGTCACTTCGGGGAGCAGGGCCTGGCCGAGAGCGGCAGGCCCGAGGTGACCGTCCGCTACCTGACCCCGCACTCGAAGTGGTCGATTCACTCCGAATACGCCGACAACCTGCACATGCTCCGGCTGTTCCGCGGCGGCCCCGTGATCTGGCTCAGCCCCGCCGACGCGGCGGCGATCGGCGTGGCAGACAACGACTGGATCGAGGCATGGAACCGCAACGGGGTGGTCGCCTGCCGGGCCGTGGTCAGCCACCGGATGCCGAAGGGCACCGTGTACATGTACCACGCCAAGGACCGGCACCTGATGACACCGAAGTCCGAGATATCGGGCTGGCACGGCGGCTCGGACAACTCGCTGACCCGGCTGGTGATCAAGCCCACCCACCTGATCGGCGGGTACGGCCAGCTTTCGTTCGCGTTCAACTACTACGGCCCCACCGGCAACCAGCGCGACGAGATCGCGGTGATCAGGAAGCGCTCGCAGGAGGTGGAGTTCTAGGTGAAAGTCATGGCCCAGATCGCGATGGTGATGAACCTCGACAAGTGCATCGGCTGCCACACCTGCTCGGTCACCTGCAAGCAGACCTGGACCAACCGGCCCGGCACCGAATACGTGTACTTCAACAACGTGGAGACCAAGCCAGGCACGGGTTACCCCCGCCGCTATGAAGATCAGGGCCAGTGGAAGGGCGGGTGGGCGCTGGACCGCAAGGGCCGGCTGCAGCTCAAGGCGGGCGGCCGGCTGCGGCGGCTGCTGTCGATCTTCTACAACCCCAACCTGCCGTCGATCGACGACTACGGCGACCCGTGGACCTACGACTACCAGACGCTGATCGACGCCCCGGCCGGCACGCTGACCCCGAGCGCGCACTCGATCTCCGCGCTCACCGGGCGGGACATGCGGGTGCGGTGGGGCAGCAACTGGGAGGACGACCTGGCCGGCGGTCCCGCGGGCGCGGCGGCCGACCCGGACCTGGCCGGGCTCGGCGACCGGGTGCGGCTGGCGTTCGAGCAGGTCTTCATGTTCTACCTGCCGCGCATCTGCGAGCACTGCCTGAACCCGTCCTGCGTCGCCTCCTGCCCCTCCGGCGCGATGTACAAGCGGGAGGAGGACGGCATCGTGCTGGTCGACCAGGACCGCTGCCGCGGCTGGCGGTTCTGCGTATCGGGCTGCCCGTACAAGAAGGTGTACTTCAACCACCGCACCGGCAAGGCCGAGAAATGCACGCTGTGCTTCCCCCGCATCGAGGCCGGCCAGCCCACGATCTGCGCGGAGACCTGCGTCGGGCGGCTGCGCTACCTGGGCCTGGTGCTCTACGACGCCGACAAGGTCCTGCGCGCCGCGGCCACGGCGGACCCGCGGGACCTCTACCACGCCCAGCTGTCGGTGTTCCTTGACCCGGACGACCCGGACGTGCGGGCCGCGGCCGCCCGGCAGGGCGTCCCGGCCGACTGGCTGGACGCCGCGCGCCGCTCGCCTGCTTACGCGCTGATCGCCAGGCACCGGGTGGCGCTGCCGCTGCACCCGGAGTACCGGACGCTGCCGATGGTCTGGTACATCCCGCCGCTGTCCCCGGTCGCCGACACGGTGACCGCGGCCGGATACGACGCCGACGACCCCGATCAGGTCTTCGCGGCCATCGAGGCGCTGCGCGTCCCCGCCGAGTACCTGGCCAACCTGTTCACCGCCGGAGACCCCGGCCCGGTCCGCCGGGTGCTGCGCACCCTGGCCGCCGTCCGCACGCTGATGCGCGCCGGACAGCTCGGGCTCGCGGTGCCTGACGGGCTGGCGGCATCGGTGGGCGCGACCGAGGCGGACCTCGCCGACCTGTACCGGCTGCTGGCCATCGCCAAGTACGACGAGCGGTACGTCATCCCGCCCGCCCACGCCGAGGATGCCGGGCGGCTGATGGCCCAGCACGAGCAGCTGTTCTGCGCCCAGCCCGGCGGCCCGGACTCCTTCCATCCCGCTGCCGCCCAGGAATTCCGCGACCGCGACGGGCGCCGCCACCTCGGCCTGTCCCCGCGGGGGCAGTCATGACCGCCGGCGGGTACAAGCTGGCCTCGGTGCTGCTGCAGTACCCGACGATGGCGCTGTTCGACGGGCTCGGTCAGCTGGCGGAGGCAGCCAGCGGGGCGCCCAGAGCCAGCCGGGCACCGTTCGGACTATTCCTTGAATGGCTGAGCCGCACCCCGCCGGAGACCGTCGGACGGCACTACGTGGAGACCTTCGACCTGCGCCGCCGCTGCGCCCTGTATCTCACCTACTACCGGTACGGCGACACCCGCAAGCGCGGCATGGCCATGCTGGCCTTCAAGGCCGCCTACCGCGGCGCCGGGTTGCAGCCGGTGCAGGGGGACGGGGAGGCGGGCGGGGAGCTGCCCGATTACCTGCCGCTGGTCCTGGAGTTCGCGGCGCTGCACCCGCGCGGCGAGAAGCTGCTCCGCGCCCACCGCGCCGACCTGGAGCTCCTGCTGCGGGCGCTGCGGGAGGTCCCGTCCCCCTACGCCCACGTCGTCGGCGCGGTCTGCGCCCAGCTCCCCGCGCTGCGCCGGCCAGACCAGGCCCTGGTGCGGCGCTTCTGGGAGTCGGGGCCGCCGGCCGAAGAGGTGGGCCTTGAGCCGTTCGCGCCGCCGGAGTACCTGGGGAACGCCCAATGAGCGGTGCCAGCGCGTGGCGGATCTTCGTGTGGGTCGCGCTGCCGTACCTGGCGCTCGGCATCTTCGTCGTCGGCCACGTCTGGCGGTGGCGGTACGACCAGTTCGGCTGGACCAGCAGGTCCACCCAGCTCCAGGAACGGCGGCTGCTCAAATGGGGCTCCCCGGCCTTCCACTACGGCACGTTCGCCGCCATCGCGGGCCACGTCATCGGCATCCTGGTCCCGGAACGCTGGACCCATG
This sequence comes from Trebonia sp., assembly GCF_030042015.1. GTDB lineage: Bacteria > Actinomycetota > Actinomycetes > Streptosporangiales > Streptosporangiaceae > Trebonia. The sequence continues at coordinate 5,336 of NZ_JASIAL010000331.1, forward strand.
CGATCGGGATACCCGAGACGGCCTACCGGTGGTTTTCCGCCGCCGCCGGGACGCTGGCCGCGGTGCTGATCATTGGCGGGGTGGTGGTCCTGGCCGGACGGCGGCTGCTGGTCCCGCGGGTGCGGGCGACCACGAGCCCGGTCGACTACGTGGCGCTGATCCTGCTGCTTGTCATCATCGTCACCGGGGTCATCCCCACCGTGTTCGTCAACCTGCTCGGCCACGGCTACGACTACCGCGCCACCGTCGCCCCCTGGTTCCGCGGCCTGTTCAGCGGCTCCCCCGACGTCACCTCGATCGCCAGCGCGCCCGTCGTCTACCAGGTACACGCGGCGTCCGCGTGGCTGATCTGGGCGGTCTGGCCGTTCAGCCGGCTGGTGCACGCCTGGAGCGCCCCGCTGTGGTACCTGTGGCGCCCCTACATCGTCTACCGCGGCCGCGTCGCGACCCATCCGGCCGAGCCAGGCACCAGCGGCCGCCGCTGGCGCAAGATCGGCGTCCGCTACTAGACCGCGCGCAATTCCCGGAGCGATCGCCGTCGTGAGCACCGATGCCGCCAACCAGGCGCGACCCGCGGGCCGCGCGGCAGCCGCCGTCCGGGACCTGAACCCCGGCTACTTCGCGTTCGTCATGGCCACCGGGATCATCTCTACCGGGACGCTCCTGCTCGGGCCGTCGTGGCTGTCCCTGGCCTTCCTGGCCGCCGCGTGCGCCGGGCTGGTCGTGCTTGGCGCGGCGCTGGCCGCACGGCTGACGTTCTTCCGTGCTCAGGTCGCCGCCGATGTCAGGGAGCCGAACCGGGTGTTCGGCTTCTTCACGATCACCGCCGGCCTGGACGTGCTCGGGGTCCGGTTCGCGTTCGCCGGTCACCCCGTGGTGACCGCCGTCCTGGCCGGGATCGGCGCCGCCGTGTGGCTGATGCTGACCTACGGAGTGCCGGCCAGCCTGCTGCTTGCCCGGACACGGGATTCGGTGCTCGGCGGCGTCAACGGAACCTGGCTGCTGTGGATCGTCGCCACCCAGTCCCTGGGCCTGACGGCGGCGATCCTGGTCCCGGCCTGGCCATCGCAGTCCGCGCTGCTCGCCCCCGTCGCTGTCGGACTGTGGAGCGTCGGGCTCATGCTCTACCTGGTCGTCGTGACGCTGATCATGCTGCGCTGGCTGACGGTCCCGATGACGCCGGCCACGGCCGGGCCGCCCTACTGGATCCTGATGGGCGCCACCGCGATCTCGGTACTGGGGGGCGCCAGGGACCTCGGCCTGCCCGCCCGCATTCCGGTCGTGCGGACGACCGCCGCGTTCGCCGAGGGGTTCACGTTCACCCTGTGGGCGTTCGGCACATGGTGGGTCCCGCTGCTGATCATCGTCGGGTTCTGGCGGCACATCCGGCGGCACTGGCCGCTCACCTACGAGCCCACCCTGTGGAGCGTGGTCTTCCCCCTCGGCATGTACAGCGTCGCGACGTTCACCTTCGGCAAGGCAGCCCGCCTGGCGTTCATGGAACCCCTTGCCCGGTTCATGCTCTGGGTCTCGGTCGCCGCCTGGGCACTGGTCGCCGCGGCGTTCCTCGCCCGGCTCGCCCGCCCTTCCGGGCAGCCCTCATCCGGGCCGCCGGCGCCTTCTTCCGCCGCAACCGGCGGCATCGCCACGGGGCAGGAACTGCCCTGACCTGGCGCCGACCACCAGGGCGGGCACTTCCCCCCCGTGCCGGTGGTCGCGGCGGCCGCGGGCATCGGGCAGGATGGGCTCGTGCCTGGTTCGGGTGGCCCGGCCGTGCTGCCGGTCATCGATGTGCGCCCGCTGCTGGGTCGCGGGCCGGGCGCGGCGCGCGCTGACGTGGCCGGGCAGATCCAGGCGGCCTGCCGCCAGCGCGGCTTTTTCTACGTGACCGGCCATGGCGTGCCAGCCGGGCTGGTGGCGGACCTGGCCAGCGCGAGCGCCGAGTTCTTCGCGCTGCCGCTGGCGGACAAGCTGGAGATTTCCATGGAGCGCGGCGGGCGGGCCTGGCGGGGATACTTCCCGGTCGGCGGCGAGCTCACCTCCGGGCGGCCGGACCTGAAGGAGGGCCTGTACTTCGGCGCCGAGCTGCCCGATTATGACCCGCGGGTGCTGGCCGGGGTCCCGCTGCACGGCCGCAACCTGTTCCCGCGGCAGGTCCCCCGGCTGCGCCCGCTGGTGCTTGCCTACCTGGACGCGCTGACCAGCCTGGGCCAGGCCGTGCTGACCGGGGTGGCGCTGAGCCTTGGCCTGGATGGCGGGTACTTCGCCACCGGGTACACCGCGGACCCCACGATCTTGTTCCGGATCTTCCACTACCCGCCGTCACCGCCGCGGACCCGGGACTGGGGAGTGGGCGAGCACACCGACTACGGGCTGGTGACCCTGCTCGCCCAAGATGACAGCGGCGGCCTGCAGGTCGCCGTGCCCGAGGGCTGGATCGATGCCCCGCCCATCCCCGGCACGCTGGTCTGCAACATCGGCGACATGCTCGACCGGCTGACCGGCGGCTGGTACCGGTCGACGCCGCACCGGGTCCGCAACCTCAGCGGCCACGGCCGGCTCTCCTTCCCGTTCTTCCTTGACCCGGGCTTCGCCGCCGAGGTGCCGCCGCTGCCTGACCGGGCCGCCGCCGCGGACGACGGCCGGCGGCGCTGGGACGGCCAGGACCTGCGGGCCTTCACCGGCACCTACGGCGACTACCTCCTGGGCAAGGTTTCCAAGGTCTTCCCCCAGCTTCGCCGCGACGTCCTGGGATAGCTTGAGCAAGCGATTGCGTAGATTGCCTCGGGACGGCGAGTGCCCAGCGGGTTACCGATCATGGCTGGCCTCGATGCTTGCGCAGCAGGCGAAGCAGAGCCGTCGTGGGCGCGGGAGACCGCACGGTTCGTTCGGGATAGATGAAGGACCGTACCTGGCTTGGACGGCTCGTTCCCCCACGGTCAGGGTCGTCCTCGCGCGTCTGCACACTGCCTGCACGATGCACCGCTGCCGCTCATCGCTGCCATGCAGGCATACCATGGCAGCGTCGGCTGTCGCGCCTTTCCCTGACTACCGCCGCCACCGCGACCTGGCCGATCAGTTCCCCCGTCGCCCGAGAGGAGCACCCGGCGTGAATGAGCTGACCGGACGGGTTGCCCTGGTCACGGGTGCGGGCCGCACGATCGGCCGCGGCGTCGCGACCGCGCTCGCGGCGGCCGGGGCGGCCGTTGCCGTCAATGACCTCGACCCGGACTCGGCCAGGACGGTGGCTGTCGAGCTGCGGGCCGTCGGCGGGCCGACGGCCGCGGCGCCCGGCGACGTAACCGATCGTGAGTCCGTGCGGCGGATGGTCGATACCGCCGTCGAGGCTCTCGGGCCGGTCGACGTCTACGTGCACGCCGCCGGGATGCCTGTGAACGTGGAGGGCGTCAAGTTCCTCGACTCCGATCCGGACCAGTGGCCGGCCTGGATCGATCTCAACCTCTATGCCGCGATGTACGGAACGCATGCCGTACTCGGAGGCATGTGCGACCGCGAATGGGGACGGATTATCGCGATATCGTCCTACGCCTCTCGCACCGGCAGTCACAACGGTTTGTCGGTCTACGGCGCGGCCAAGAGCGGCCTTGAAGGGTTCCTGCGGCATGTGGCCCTGGAAAGCGGGCCGTTCGGGGTTACCGTCAACGCGGTGGCCCTCGGCACGATGTCGTTCCTTCGGGGCGCCCCGGCCGACCCGGCGGCGGCCGGGGCGATCCCGATGCGCCGCCTGGGCACGCCCGAGGACGTCGGCAACCTGGTCGCGTTCCTGGCCTCGGACCGGGCCTCCTGGATCACCGGCCAGACCGTGCACCTCAACGGCGGGGCGTACATGACCTGACCGGCCGCCGACTCGTGCCCGCGGCAGTTCGCGATCTCGACCGGCTAGATCGGTCTCGCCGACCTCGTCCCGCGGCAGCACGCGGCCGCCGCGGTCACGGCCCTGGACTTCGACGGCCGACTGCGCGATCCGGCCGTGTCACGCCGTCGCCCAGGCGGTGTCAGCCGAGCTCAGGCGGTAGAGTGCCGCTGCCGTGCCGTGGAACAGCGCCGCTTTCTCGTCACGGGAGCAGCCGTCGGCGATGCGCTTGAATACGTTCCACAACGTGCGATAGGAACCAGCGAGCCGGTCCGGCGGAAAGTTGCTCGCGAATAGGCAACGCCGTACGCCGAAGCACTCGATGGCGTGCGCGTAGTATTTCCTGGTCTCGTCGGCGATCTGTGCCGACGACGGGGGCGTTCTGCGCTCGTGCCAGCCGAAGCCGGCGTATTCCGTGCCGAGGCCACTGAGCTTCAGGTACGTGTTCTGGAGCCGCGAAAGCGCGACGATGTCGGCCCGCCAGCGGGGCCACAGCTCGTTGTGCCGCCCAGCCAACTCGCCGAGCCCGAAGATCCCCCCGAGATGGTCGATCACGAACGTCAACTCCGGCACCGCCTGGGCGGCAGCGACGACATCGCCCAGCTGCGTCTGCAGCGCGTACACCTCGAAGGAAAGCCCGTGTGCGGCCAGCCGGGCCAGGCCGCGCCGGAAGCCCGGATCGCGCAGCAAACCCGGATCTTCTGCCGGTTTGTGCAGCGGTGGAGCAACCATGTGCCGGATGCCGCGCAGCCGTCCCTTCCCGGCTTCTTCATGGGCGTCGAGTACAGCGTCGATGGCGTCGCCGACGGTGAGGTCGGCGTGCGCGACGATACCAGCGGCGATCCGCGTCGCGATGCCGCGCGCGGCCGCCGCGGCCGCCACGGCGACGGCGAACTCGGTCTCGCCTACTGGCCGCAACTCGGCCGGGCCGTCCGGGCGGTACCGCGAATGGCATTCGACGTAAACCGTCGCGGTGACCCGGTGGCCAGTCTCGAGGTCGGCGGCGAAGTCGTCGAGCAGATAGGTCGAGGGCTCCCACGGAACACCGGGTCCCCACAGGTGGTGGTGGGCGTCGATGATCTCAAGCCCGGGCTCAAGCACGTCCTCGAACTCGACCGCGGTCATGATCGCCCGGCCTGGCTGCCTGGCCTGCCGAGGGTGCGCGCGGCCACGTCGCCGACCTGTTCGGACGGGGTGAAGCCGAGGTCGCGCATGAGCACGGCGACCGACTCAGCGTACGTGGCGAAGGCGGTGAGCCCAGTCGTGGACGTGATCCTGTCGATGTGGTCCCGGACGTCTTCGGCCGTCAGGCCTGGGCTGACATAGCCGGAAGTCTCGGCGAACACCGACAGAGCCACCCGGCCGCCGGCGGCGGTCAGGGACTGGCCGGTGACCGCGCACTGCTCGTGGGCGAGGTACAGCGCCACGGCCGAGGTCTGATCTGGACGCAGGCTGGTCAGGATCCACCGCTTGAACTCCGACTCTGGCATCGCTTCCGCCAGCCGGCTGGCACTGCTGGGCAGGAGCACGTTGATCCGGATGCCGTGTTCGAGCGCTTCCTCGGCAAGGCAATGCGCCATCGCGACGTACGCCGCCTTGGCGGCGCTGTAGAAGGCGTTGCGCGAGATCCCGTACATCGAGGTCGAACCGACCAGCACCACGCGCCCGTAGTGCTGCGCCCGCAGCACCGGCCAAGCCTCGTCCAGCATCGCCCAGCCGGCGAAGATGTTGATGTCGAGCAGTTTCTGCAAGTGCTCGCGCCGCTCGTGGTCAAAGGGCACCCCGCCCAGTGACAGCCCGGCGTTGTGAACCAGGGCGTCAACCCGGCCGAAGTTCTCGATCGCGCACCGCACGGCGCCGCGCGCGCCGTCCTCGGTGGCCAGATCGGCGGTGTAGGCCACCGCCCGGCCGTTGTCGCGGCGGATCTCGGCCGCCACCTCTTCGGCGACGGTCGCGTCATGCCCCTCCCCGGCGATCCCGGCGCCGTTGTCGCTTACCACGACCTGGGCGCCGCGCGCGGCGAACTCCCGGCAATGGGAATAGCCCATGCCCCGGCCGCCGCCGGTGACCACGACGACGCGGCCGTCGAAGCGCAGCTCGGTCATGGCCGCACCGCCGCCGCCCGGGCGCCGCTCGCCGACGTGGGCCCGGTGCCGGTGCCGGCGCCGATGTCAGTGCCGGTGCCGGCCGCGGGTCCGAACGGGCGCGGGACGGTGTTCTGCCGCAGCTGATTGAACGGGACGTCGCGGTCGTCGCGGGGTTCCTTCGGCAACCCGAGCACCCGCTCGGCTACCGCGTTCAGCTGCATCTCGGTAGTGCCGCCGCCGATCCCGTGACTCCACAGCCGGTTCATGCCCCAGACGTGCCCCTCCGCTGGCGTCCAGGCCACGGCCCGGGGGCCGGCCACCTGCGTGCCGATCTCGCCGCGGCGAATGTCGGCGAGCCCGCTCATGCCCTTAAGCAGCGCGGCCGCGGTCGGTGGCATCGCGGCGGCCCGCATTGCCGCGGTCACCCGTCTGACAAGGAGGGCTTGCACGATCGACAGCGTCCAGCTTTCCCCGATCAGAGTGCGGACGTGCGAATCGCCCTCGATGCCACGGGCGGCTGCGAGGTTCAGGAGGCCGCGATCGACCGCAAGCCCGCCGTCGGTGCCGCCCTGATGGCTGCCGAGGTGCCAGCCGCGGCCGATGGCCGTTCGCTCGTTCTTCATGACCGTCCGCGCGACCCGCCAGCCGTCGTTCACGCCGCCGACGACCTGCTCCCGCGGTACCACGACGTCGTCGAGGAACTCCTGGCAGAAGTACTGCGTGCCGTCGGTCAGCGTGAGCGGGCGGATGTCGATGCCGGGGGACGCCATCGGCACGACGAACATGGTGAGGCCTGCGTGCTTGGGCACGGTCGGGTCCGTGCGGGCCAGGCAGATACCGTAGTCGGAGTAGTTTCCGCCGGTCGTCCAGATCTTGGCGCCGTGGATTCGCCAGCTGTCGCCATCGCGTTCGGCGCGGGTCAGCAGCCCGGCGAGGTCTGACCCGCCACTCGGCTCGGACAGCAGCTGGCACCAGATGTGATCGCCGTTGAGAATGCGCGGGATGTGCTCGCGTTTGAGCCGCGCACTGGCGTGGGTGAGCAGCGTCGGGATCACGATGTTGAACGCGTTGCCGAACACCTCGGGCATCCGGTACGTCGCGGCCTCCTCCCGCAGCACGTCCTCGTGCTCCGCGGTGAGGCCCAGGCCGCCGTACTCGACCGGCACCGATGGCCCGGTGACGCGCCCGGCCCACAACGTCCGCTGGATCGCGCGGTCGCGGGCGACGGCGGCCGGATGCCACTCAAGGTACGGCTCGTGCGGCGCCCGGCGGGGCACGTGTCCGGACAGCCACGCGCGGACGCGTTCGCGGTACGCGCCGAGGCTCTCCGCTGCCATCACGCCGCCCATCCCGCGACGAGGTCCACCAGCGAGCGGCAATGCTCGTCAGGACTGCCGAACAGCTGCTCATTGCTGATCGCCCGGCGGAAATACAGGTGAAGGTCGTAGTCCCAGGTCATCCCCAGGCCGCCGGTCAGCTGGACGCAGTCGTGCAAGATGGTTGTGGCCCACTTGCCGACGAAGGCCTTGGCCGCGCGCACGGCCACCGCCGCGTCTGGCTGTTCGTGCTGGACGGCCCTGGCGGCGTACGCGGTGACGGCGAACGCGCCTTCGAGGCGAATCCGGTGCGCGGCCATGCGGTGTTTCAGCGCCTGGTAGGAGCCGATCGGGCGACCGAACGCGACCCGGTCCCTGGTGTAGGCGACGGTCAGCTCGAGCCCGCGATCGGCAACGCCGACCGTCTCCGCGCACTGCAGGACGAGCGCCAGCTGCAGCTGGCGCTCCACGCAGCCGCGGCCGTCGTGGTCGGTGCACATCGCCGCGGCCGCGTCCGCGACGGCACCGTCGAAGCTGACGGTGGCGGTACGTCGTGCCAGGTCAAGGCACTCAAGCGGCTCGATCCGCACTCCGGGGGCAGGCGCCGGCAGCAGGAACTGGACCGGGCGGCCGGACAGCGACGCGGTCACCAGCAGGACGCCGACGGCCGGCGCGTCCACCACGTACCGGCTGATCCCGTGGAGAACATAGCCGTTCGGCGCCGCCGACGCGGTGATGCTCGCGGTCCCTGGCGCCCCAGGCGCCCCAGGCGCCCCGGCCCAGGTCCCGATCACATCTCCTGTCACGAGGGCGGGCAGGTAGCGCTGCCGCAGGTCCGCCGACCCGCACCGCGCGAGGGCAGCCGCGACGAGGTTCGTGGACGCAAACGGGCCGGGGTGCACCATGCGGCCAAGTTCCTCCGCCACGATCGTGAGGTCGACCAGCGGTTCGGCCGAAACGCTCGCGCCGCCGTACTCGGCCGGCACGGCCATGCCGTACCAGCCCAGGGCACCGCCCCGTGTCCAGGTCTCCTGGTCATAGCCCACCGGGTCGCCGATGAGCTCCCGCACTCGCGACAGCGGGCAGTGCTGTTCGAGCACACGCCGACAGGTCTCCCGGGCCAGGCGTTGCTCCGCGGTCAGCTGCCAGTCCACGCGGATCCCTTCCTGCAGGCGTTAACACATCGGCCATCGGCGAGGGCTCTCGGCTCACGACCACCATAACCGTTATTGATATAGACGTCGAGTAATTTTTTGACCATGATGGAACCGGGAAGCGAGCGAGAGGCGCCCGATGATGGAAGCAGACACTGCGGTGCGGCAGCCGGCGGGGACGTACCTGCCGTCGAGCGGTTCCAGCGACACCGATCCGTTCTCGCTGATCGAGCAGATCGGCAGCCGACCCCCGTTCTGGTTCGAGGACGGCGCGGACGCCGGCGGCGGCTACTGGGTTGTCACCCGGTTCCAGGACGCCCGCGAGGTGCAGCAAGACCCCGCGACATTCTCCGCCATCGACGCCGCCGTCCCATGGGTGGTACTCGACCAGCCGCTGCTGCCGAGCTTCGCCGATCCGCCGACGGTGCAGCGGTACCGGAAGATCTTGATCCCGCGCATGTCGCCTACGGTGATCGAGCCGCTCAGGCCGCACATGGAACGGACATGCGAGGCGATCCTTGACCGGTTCGCCGCGGCCGGGCACTGCGACGTCGTGGCGGAGTTCGCCCAGGTGTTCCCGCTCGCGATCTTCCTCGAGCTATTCGGAATGCCGGAGGACGGCCGGCCGGAGTTCATCTTCTGGACGCACAAGTGGCACCACGACCGCAAGGAGCAGCCGGCGGCGTGGGCGCGCATCCGCGAGATCGTGGCGCGCCACCTGCAGGCCAAGCTGTCCGATCCGGGCGGCGACCTCCTCACCGCGATCGCGACGGCGACGACGGGAGACGACCCGATATCGATGGACGACGCGGTCAACCTGGCGTCGACGGTATTCCTGGGCGGCCTGGACACCGTTCCGTCGCTCATCACCTGGTCGCTGCGGCACCTGGCGCTGCAACCGGAGCTGCGGGCGGCCCTGCTGGCGGACCCGGCGCTGGCCGAGAGAGCGGTCGAGGAGTTCCTGCGGATGTACTCGATCACCGATCCGCGCCGGCGGGTCACGAAGAACACCGACTTCCACGGTGCCGCGATGCGGGCGGGCGATCGCGTCGTCGTGTCGACCGCGTGCGCCGATCGCGATCCTGACGCATTCGCCGACGCCGGGCGGGCACGGCTCGACCGCCCGGTCAACCCGCACATGGCCTTCGGGCTGGCCGCGCATCGCTGCCTGGGCATCCACCTGGCCCGGCCGGAGCTGGCGACCGCACTCACCAAATGGCATGAGCGCATCCCCGACTACGCGATCGCGCCGGGCGCCCGGCTGTCGTTCAAGGCCGGCGTGCTCAGCATCGAGTCGCTCCCGCTGGTCTGGGCGGTGCCGCAAACTTCGGCCGATAGGGGCTGACCAAACGTGGGCGAAGATCGGATTGGCATCATCGGCCTCGGGGACCAAGGTGCTCCCATGGCCCGCAGGCTGATCGCCGCGGGGATACCTCTCGGGTTCATCGCCCGTCGTCCCGAGGTGGTGGCCGAGTTCTCGGCGCTGGGCGCGCGCCATTACGAGAGCGGCCGTGAGCTCGCGGAGAACATCGATGTCCTCCTCGTGGTCGTGGTCGACGACGCGCAGGTGCGCGACGTGCTGGTCGGCCAGGGCGTGATCGACGGCTTGGCGGCGGGCAGCGTGATCGTCATTCACAGCACCGTGCACCCGGACACCTGCCGGGAGATGGCCGACCTCGCCGGCCGTCGCGGGGTCGAGCTCATCGACGCGCCGGTCACCGGCGGGCCGCAGCGATCGCGCGACGGAACGCTGACGATGCCCGTCGGCTGCGACCGGCCCGAAACGTTGCAGCGGGTCCGCCCGCTGCTGCTCAACATGGCGACGACCGTGGAGCGGCTCGGCCCGCTGGGCGCCGGGGAGGCGACGAAGCTGCTGAACAACTTCTTCTACGCCGCCCACTGTGTCACCGCCCTCGACACCGAGCACCTGCTCGATCTGCTCGGCATCGACAAGAACGTGGCGGCCGCCATCCTGCCGTCCTGTTCTGGCTCCAGCGACGTGCTCCGCCAGCGGGCGACGGCCGAGATCGCGTTCCGTCCGCTCGACCACGCGAAGGGGCTTGAGTACGCGCGCAACGTGCTCAAGAAGGACGTGCGCCTGTTCCTGGAGGTCGCGCACTCCCGCGGGATCGACATGGAACGGGACTTCGGCGCGAGCATGCAGATCGTGCGGGTGTCGCTCGAACGGGGCCACCCGCCGGGGACGCCGCACCCGCAGTCAGTCACCCCGGATGGATCGCAGTGACGAGCGAGCCGGATGTTCGCGGTTGCCTCGAGCGGCTCGCGCACATTCACGCGATCACCGAGCTGAAGGCCCGGTACTTCCGGTTCCTCGACACCCAGCAATGGGATCTGTGGCGCGAATTGTTCGCTGACGACGTCCGGTTCCAGTTCCGGGAGGAAGAACTCGTGGGTGCCGACGCGCTCGTCAAGTATGTCGCGGCCCACTTGCGGGACGCGGTCACCGTGCACCACGGCCATACGCCCGAGATCTCGCTGATTTCTCCGGTCAGCGCGCGCGGTATCTGGCCGATGGAGGACATCTTGCGATTTCCCGATGGCCGCGTCAGGCACGGCTACGGGCACTATCACGAAACCTACGAGCGGCCGGGCGACGAGTGGCGCATCAAGACGATGAAGCTGACGCGTCTGCGAGTCGACGACTTTGCCCCGGGGACGGCGTGACGACATCGACCTCAACCGGGAAGCCGCTGAACACCGGCTGACCGGTGAGCGGGTCGACTCGCGGGTCGATCAGCGCGGCGGCGTTGGGCGTCCGCGATCCGTGGGTCAGCGAGACCGTCCCCCGGGCGGCGCGCTCGTCGACCCGGGCGGTGGCGACGACCGAGCCGCTCCGGCTCCGCACGGTCACCGCGGCCCCGTCGCTGATGCCGCGCGCGGCCGCGTCGTCCGGATGCACGCTCACCGCCACGGCGTCACCGACCTCCAGGCCCGCGCGCGCGGCGCTGTTGCCGCGCTGGTCTCGCGCGTACCGCACCGAGTTGTGGGCCGAGATCACGCGCCGGGACACGAAGATCAGGGCGTCGGGGGGGTCGGCGCAGTCGGCCAGCCGACCGAGTCGGCCGAGCAGTTCCCGTGGCGCGAGCCGCCAGCGTCCCTCGGGCAGGGCGTCGTGGAACCAGCCGGGTTCGCGCGGCATCCCCAGCCCGTGCGGGCCGGCCGCGATCAGCGCGTCCGCGCCACCTCGGCTGTGCGCAAGCAGCTGCCGGTTGAGCAGCTCGTCTGAGCACTCGTCGACGGGCACGCCGCCGAGGACCTCGACGCCGAGCCGGCCCGCCAGCTGGGCCCACACCCACCAGGCCGGCCGGGTTCCGGCCGGCGGGGGGATGACCGCCGGAGCGTAGCAGGTGTGGCTCTTGTTCCGGACCACGTCCGAACGCTCGAGCATGGCCGGCACCGGTAGCACGTGCGTGGCCAGCGCTGTCACCTCGTTGTCGGCGACGTCGGTGACCGCCAGGAAGTCCAGCTCCGCGATCGCGGCGCGCAGGCGGTCCGGTTCCGGGCCGGCCGTCAGCGGGTTGCCGCCGGCGATGAACAGTCCGCGCAGGTAGCCTTGCTCGATCTGGTCCGCCATCGCCACCGCGGGGTACTCCCCGAGCAGCTGCCGCAGGTCGGGACGGGACTCGGGCCCGGGCCCGTCGTCGCCTTCGGCACTGCCGTAGGACCTGCTTGTCCGGCGGTCGAACGGGATGATCCACCCGGGCGGCACCCACATGCCGCCCGCGCGGTCGATGGATCCGGTCACTACCAGGATGACCAGCCGCAGCCACTCGGCCACGAGGGCGTGCGGGCCGAATTGGACGCCCGTCCCGGTGAGAATGGCCGGCTGCCCCGCGTTCCTGACCGCGTCCGCCAGTGCGCGCAACTCGGCCGCCGGCAGCCCTGAGGCGCGGGCCGCCAGCTCGGCGTCGAACGGCGCCAGGGCGGCCCGCAGCCGGTCCAGCTCGTCGGCCCGGCAGTAGGCCGCCAGCTCATGGGCGTCGTAGCCCTCGGTCAGCAGCTGCGCCGTCAGGTAGGCGAGCACATAGGCATCCGACCCGGGCCGCACGATCAGAGCGCGGTCGGCAAGGTCGGCGGTCTCGGTGCGCCGGGCGTCGAGCACCCAGATCCGCCCGCCCCGCCGCTGGAACGCGCGCATCCGGGCCCGCGGCTCGGGCAGGTTGGTCTGGTAGCCGTGCGACACTACCGGGTTGCAGCCGATGAACAGCACAAACCGCGGGGAGTCGGCCTCGGGGACCCAGGACGGGTTGAGCTCCCAGGCCGCGCCGCCAACCATCTCGGCGGCACGCAGCAGGGGCCCGCAGTCGTACATCAGTGCGCTGTACCGCTGCCGGACATTGAGGGCGCCGAACAAGCGGTGCTGCACCAGCAGGCCGGCGCTCTCGAACGCCGCCCCCATCGAGCTGTACACACCCACGGCATCGGTGCCCTGACGCGCCCGCACGTCAGCGAAGGCGGCGGCGAGGTCGTCAAGGACCGCCGGCCACGAGGCGTCCTTGCCGCGAAGGCGCGGCCGGGTCAGCCGCCGCGGCCCATGGTGAAAGTCGGCCAGCGCCCGGCCCTTGGGGCAGGTGTAGCCGTGCGATGCCGGGTGTTCGGCGTCGCCGCGGACCCCTGCGATCCGGCTGTCCGCGACGGCCACCAGCAGCCCGCACTGCGCAGTGCAGATCCGGCAGACGCTGCGATGTTCGGCCGCAGCCGGGACCGGATCGCTCACCGACTGCACCTCGCCCGCACCGAACGACTCCACCCGGTTCCAGTGGATATAATATTGACGTCAACGATAATAAGAATCGGCCGCCTGGTCAACTGCGGCGGGCAATCAAGGCCCGACTCCAGGTGGTGGCCGGTGAAAGGAGCACGTGCCGTGGGGACGACCTACTACATGAAGCCGATCGCGCCGATCGAGCAGAACACGGTGCGGGTGCCCGCGGGAGCGGTGACGTTCGGCTTGGAGATGCGGGAGCTGAATCCGGCACTCGTCCACGCCTTCTACCACGGCCGTCCGGACGAAGAGCACATTGCCGCCATGGCCGACCGCGTCAACTCACTTGACGACGGCGGGCCGAGCATTCACGTGTTCGGCAGCGATGACCAGCTGGAGTACCTGCGCTTCGATTGCTTCAGGAACGGTCCCCACTATCACTACGTGCATCCGAACGAGGAGCATCAGGTCGTCAACGAGATCGATCCCGCAGCCGACGGCGATCCATTCGAATGGGCGCTCGGACGGCTTCGGTCGCGGCTGCCGGAAATGCTCCGCGAGGCTGGCGGCGCGACACTGGCTGACCAGCTCGACCAGGCGACGGTGGACAGCGCCATCCACCGCGTCAGCGAGCTGGCCGCGAAGGCAGCCCGGCCGGCGAGCTCACAGCTCGGATAGCAGCAAGGACGGCATGGGTCAGGCGGCGAACAGGATCGCCCAGACCACCTTGCCGCGGCCCGGCACCGGGCTCCACCCCCACACATCGCTCAGCGCGTCCACGATCTGCAGGCCAAGACCGGCCGCACAGGCGCTACCGGGAGCTTTCAGCACCGGTGCCCTTTCGCTGGGGTCAAGCACCGCGCAGATCACCTCGTCGGGGCGCCGCAGCAGGCGCAGGCCCAGGTGCTCCCCGGCGGACTTGAGAGCACCGGCCGGCGGCGCCGCGTGCGTGATCGCGTTGGCGGCGAGTTCCCCGACGATGATCTCCGCGTCCTCGGCGAGCGGCGTCAGTCCCCAGGCACGCAGCGTGTCCTTGGTCAGCCGGCGCGCCGCCCGCGCGGACTGCGGCCCGCGGCCCAGCGGGCAGCGCACCGCCGTCGGTGACTCCCACCAGTCGGCGGGCATCCGGACCACACGCGGGCGCCCGGGCCCGGCCTCAGGGTCGACCCTGGCCACCGGCGGCGGCTGTCGCCGCTGGTTCACCGTCATCACCTCCCACACGACGATCGCGTCCTCGGCTCGAACTTCCGCGATGGCTGACCTTCGACAGCTTCGGCGCGGGACCGGCTTACCCGAGGCGTTCGATGATGGTGGCGTTGGCCATGCCGCCGCCTTCACACATCGTCTGCAGGCCGTAGCGTCCCTGCGTGCGCTCGAGCTCTCCGAGCATCGTGGCCATGAGCCGACCGCCCGACGCCCCGAGCGGGTGCCCCAGGGCGATCGCGCCGCCGTTCGGGTTCACCCGTGCCGGGTCGGCGGGGTGCTCCTTGAGCCAGGCCAGGACGACCGGCGCGAACGCCTCGTTGACCTCGAACACGTCGATGTCGTCCAGGCCCAGCCCGGTCCGCTGCAGGATCTTTGCCGTCGCGGGAATCGGCCCAGTCAGCATCGTGATCGGATCCACCCCGGCGACCGCGAACCCAAGAAACCGGGCCCGCGGCCGCAGCCGGAGGTCGCGGGCGCGCTCGGCGGACATGACGAGCATCGCGGACGCGCCGTCGCTGATCTGCGAGCTGTTCCCGGCGGTGAGCAGCCCCCCAGGCGTGAACGACGGCTTCAGCCCGGCGAGCGCATCCACCGTGCTCCCCGGCCGGATCCCCTCGTCGCGCTCGACGGTGTGCCCCTCGTCCGGGATGACCGCACCGGTCGCACGGTCCAGCCGGCGGGCCGGGAGCGGGACGATCTCGGCGGCGAATCGCCCGTCCGCGGTGGCCTTCGCGGCCAGTTCATGGCTGCGAACGCTGAACGCGTCGCATTCGGCCCGCGAGATGCCCCACCGCCGGGCGATCAGCTCCGCCGACAGGCCCTGGCTGATCCTGCCCCGGACCCCGAAATGCTCCTGGCCGGCGTAGCGCTGGTCCGCGCGCGGCCCGAACGGCGCGCCGTACTCCGGATCCGAGGTGGAAGCGCGCAGCGGCACCTTGCTCATCACCTCCACGCCCCCGGCGATCACCACGTCGCACGCGCCAGACATGACCGCCTGCGCCGCGAAGTGCGCGGCCTGCTGGGATGAGCCGCACTGGCGGTCGATGGTGGTCGCCGGAATCGTCTCCGGCCATCCGGCAGCGAGCACGGCCGACCGCCCCACGTTCAGCGCCTGAGCGCCGACCTGGTTCACGCATCCGACGATCACGTCGTCAATGACGGCGGGGTCGATCCCCGTCCGCCGCGCCAGGGCCTCGAAGGTGCTCGCCAGCAGGTCGACGGGATGCCAGCCGGACAGGCCGCCGTAGCGCTTGCCGGTGGCGGTGCGAACGATATCGACGATGACTGCTGCACTCATGTGACGCCTTTCTCAATCACTGGTTAGCCGAGGATGCGGTAGTCCTCGAGGAGGCGGCGCCCGATGATCATTTTCTGGATTTCCGCGGTGCCTTCGCCGATGAGCAGCATGGGGGCTTCCCGGTACAGGCGCTCGATCTCGTATTCGGTGGAGTAGCCGTAGCCGCCGTGGATGCGGAAGGAGTCTTCCACGACCTGCTTGCCGTACTCGGAAGCGAGGTATTTGGCCATGCCGGCCTCGAGGTCGTTGCGGTGGCCGGAGTCCTTGCGCCGGGCGGCCAGCACCATCATCTGGTGGGCGGCCTCGACCAGGGTGGCCATCTCGGCCAGCTTGAAGGCGATCGCCTGGTGGCCGGCGATCGGCTTGCCGAAGGCGTGCCGCTGCTGCGCGTAGGCGATCGCGAGTTCGAACGCGCGCAGGGCGACCCCGCAGCCGCGCGCCGCGACGTTCACCCGGCCGACCTCGACGCCGTCCATCATCTGGTAGAAGCCCTGGCCGGTGATTCCGCCGAGGATCCGGCTGGCGGGGACGCGGACCCCGTCGAGGATGAGCTCGGTGGTGTCGACGCCCTTGTAGCCCATCTTGGCGATCTTCCCGGGCACGGTCAGGCCCGGCACCGTCGGGTTGGGGCCGTAGCCTGGCTGTTTCTCGATCAGGAACGTGGTCATGTTCCGGTGCGGGACCGCATGGCCCTCGTCGGTGCGGCACAGCACGGCCACGAGGTTGGCGGTGCCTCCGTTGGTGAGCCACATTTTCTGGCCGTTGATGACGAACTCCGCACCGTCGCGCACGGCAGTGGTGCGGATCGCCGACACGTCCGAGCCCAGGCCGGGCTCGGACATCGAGAAGGCGCCGCGGACGTCGCCGCTGGCCATCTTGGGCAGGAAGTGGTCTTTCTGCTCCTGAGTGCCATAGCGGGCAATCATGTGCGCGACGATGAAGTGGGTGTTGATGATGCCGGACACCGACATCCAGCCGCGGGCGATCTCCTCCACCGCCAGGGCGTAGAGCAGCAGCGAGGCCCCGAGGCCGCCGTATTCCTCGGGGATGGTCAGCCCGAACAGGCCGAGTTTCTTCATCCCCTCGACGATCTGGACGGGGTACTCGTCCTTGTGCTCGAGCTCGGTCGCGACCGGGATGATCTCTTTTTCCGCGAAGTCCCTGACGGCGGCGAGGATCTCCTGCTCGAACTCGGTCAGGCCGTCGGTCTGTGCCAGGCGTCGCATGTCCAGGCTCCATTCTGCTGGTCACCAAGAGCTCAGCGGGCTGTTTCTGGGCGGCCTGGCTGCTCCCCGCCGCGCTTGGCGACGTAGGACCGAGCCGGCACCAGCACCTTGCGGCGGAACACGCACACCAGCGTGCCGTCCTGCTTGTAGCCGCGGGTTTCCACCTCGACGACGCCCCGGTCGCTCTTGGACTTCGACAGCCACTTGCCGAGCACGCTGGTCTCGCCGTAGACCGTGTCGCCGTGGAAGGTCGGCGCCACGTGCTTGAGCGACTCGACCTCCAGGTTCGCGATCGCCTGGCCTGAGACGTCCGGCACCGACATGCCCAGCAGCAGCGAGTAGATGTAATTGCCTACCACCACGTTCCTACCGAACTCGGTGGCCTGCTCCGCGTAGTGCGCATCCAGGTGCAGCGGGTGATGGTTCATTGTCAGCAGGCAGAAGAGGTGATCGTCGTATTCGGTGACCGTCTTCCCCGGCCAGTGCCGGTAGACCGCCCCGACCTCGAACTCCTCGTACGTGCGCCCGAACCGCATCGCGCTCACCCCTGCGGAGGCTCGAACACGGACGTGCGCCGCAGGCCCGCCGCCCGGCCCTTGCCCGCGATCACCACTGCCATCTTCCTGGAGGCCTCGTCGATCATCTCGTCTCCGAGCATCGCCGACCCCCGGGCGCCGCCCGCCGCCGACGTGCACCAGTCGTAGGCGTCCAGGATCAGCTCCGCGTGGTCGTAGTCGTCCTGCGAGGGCGAGAAGATCTCGTTGGCGGCAGCGATCTGGTCCGGGTGCAGCACCCACTTGCCGTCGTATCCCAGGGCGGCGGACCGGCGGGCCACGGCACCGAACCCATCGGCGTCGCGAACCTGGAGATAGGGACCGTCGATTGCCTGCAGATCATGCGCACGGGCCGCCATCAGGATCCGCATGAGGATGTAGTGGTAGGCATCCGCCGCGTACCCGGCGGGCTGCTCGCCCACCACCAGCGACCGCATGCCGATCGACGCCATGAAATCGGCGGGGCCGAAGACGATGGTCTCCAGCCGCGACGAGGACGCCGCGATCGCGCCCACATGCTCCAGCCCGGCGGCGGTCTCGATCTGCGCCTCGATGCCGATACGGCCGACCTCGAAGCCCATCGTCTTCTCGATCTGCGTCAGCAGCAGGTCGAGCGCCGTCACCTGCGCGGCGTCGGCCACCTTCGGCAGCATGACGCAGTCGAGGTTGGGACCCGCCTCCTCGACCACCGTGACCACGTCCCGGTACGTCCAGTGGGTTGTCCAGTCATTGACCCGCACCACGCGGATCTTGCCGCCCCAGTCTCCGTTGTTCAGCGCGTCCACGATCATGTGCCTGGCGCGCTCCTTCACCAGCGGCGCGCAGGCGTCCTCCAGGTCCAAGAACACCTGATCGGACGGCAGGCCCTGCGCCTTCTCCAGGAAGCGCGGGTTGCTGCCCGGCACGGCCAGGCACGATCGGCGAGGGCGCAACCGTCCGGCGGCTACGGTCGTCATTTGTCGGGTCACCTCATCTACGCTCGCGGGCCGCCGGCCACGTAGAGCACCTGTCCGGAGACGAATCCCGCGCCGTCACTGACGAAGAAGGAGACGGCGTGTGCGATATCGGCCGGCACGCCAGCCCGGGCAACGGGGATCTGAGCGACCCGGTCGGCCACGAACCGCTCCCAGTCCTGCCCGACCCGCTGTGCCGTCGCCCGGGTCATGTCAGTCTGGATGAAGCCCGGGGCGATGCTGTTGACCGTGATCCCGAACCGGCCCAGCTCGATGGCCAGGGTTTTGGTAAAGCCCTGCAGGCCTGCCTTGGCGGCCGAGTAGTTCGCCTGCCCGCGGTTGCCGAGCGCCGACGTGCTTGAGAGGTTCACGATCCGCCCCCACGACGCCGCCACCATGTGCCGCTGGACCGCCCGGCTCATGAGGAACGCGCCGCGCAGATGCACGTTCAGCACCGTGTCCCAGTCCGCGTCCGTCATCTTGAACAGCAGGTTGTCGCGGGTCACCCCGGCGTTGTTGACCAGGACCGTCGGGGCGCCGAGCTCAGCGGCGACCCGGGCGACAGCCGCCTCGACTTGCCCGGCGTCGGACACGTCCGCGCCCACTGCCAGTACGCGACCGCCCGCGGCCACGATGCCGTTGACGGTCTCTTTGGCGGTGGACTCGTCCAGGTCGAGGACCGCGACCGCGAAGCCGTCCGCGGCCAGCCGACGGGCGGTCGCCGCGCCGATGCCCCGGGCGGCGCCAGTCACGATGGCCACCCGGCCTGTGGGATCAGTCATCTCATCTCTCCCGACATCTCGGCGTCCCGGTCAGATGCTGTCGAGGATCGCCCGCAACCGTCGCACGTCGGCAAGCGGATCCTCGCCGATGGGTTCAACCTGCAGCACGGTCACGCCCTGGTCGCGGAATGCGCCCAGCCGGTCCCGGATGTAACCCTCGTCGCCGATCAGCGACGTTCCCTCAAGCAACTCGTCCGGCAGCCGTGCCGCGGCCTCTTCTCGCCGGCCCGCCAGGTAAAGGTCCTGGACCTGCGCGGCCTCCATCCCGAAGCCGTACCGCTGGACGAGCAGGTTGTAGAAGTTCTGCCCGCGCGCGCCCATGCCTCCCACATAGAGAGCCAGGTGGTCACGATCGCGGCCGCGCAGGCGGGTCACGTCGGCACCGATCGCCATGGGGCCCCCGGCGACGATTTCCAGCGGACCGAGCTGTCTGTCGCGCTTCGCGCGCCCCCGGGAAAGCGCCTCATCCCACACCGCGCTCGCCCGCTCCGGGATGTAAAGGAACGGAACCCAGCCCTCGGCTACGGTGGCGGCCAGCTCAACGTTGGCGGGTCCCAGCGCGGCCAGGTAAATGGGGATCGCCGACTGGATCGGACGATCGATCAGCTTGAGCGGCTTGCCCAGGCCTGTCCCCATAGCGGGCGGCAGGGGAATCCGGTAATGGGCGCCGGGGTAGTCCAGGCGTTCGCGACGCCAGACGGTCCGGCAGATGTCGATGGTCTCCCTGGTGCGGCCGAGCGGCGCGTGGTACGGGACACCGTGCCATCCCTCCACGACCTGCGGGCCGCTGGTTCCGAGGCCCAGGACGAAGCGCCCGCCCGTGAGGTGATCCAGCCCGGCCGCGGTCATGGCAGTGAGCGCCGGCGTCCGCGAGTAAATCGGCAGGATCTGCGCCATGAGCTGGGCCCGCTCTGTTACGGCGGCGAGGTAGCCGAGCCAGCTGACCGCGTCAAAGCCGTACGCCTCCGGCACGGCCAGCACGTCGACGCCGGCTTCCTCGTACGAACGCGCGAGCTGGGCCGCTGACCGCGGATCCGCGGTGTGGGGGATCATCGCCGCCAGCCTCATCGCATCACTCATCACTCGGTCGCACGATCGTGATATATTTGACTCCGACGTCAAATTTATTTTGTGTCGGCGGATCCGTCAAGTCGGTGGCGCGGACGGTCGCGGCCGGGCCGCTCGGCCCGGGACCAGAGCCGTCCGCCCCGCATTGGACACGCGTCACAAACGGTCGGAGACTGGAGGGATATGAGCGCGACGGTCAGCGACGACGACTTCTCGTACGTCCATGACCAGGTGCGGCGTTTCGTTCGCGACGACGTCGTCCCGCGCGAGAACGAGATCATGGCCGCGGACCGCATGCCCGACGATCTGCGGACCACCGCGGCTCGGATGGGCCTGTTCGGATACGCGATACCCGCGGAATGGGGCGGCCTCGGGCTGAACCTGCGGCAGGACGTCGAGCTCGCGATGGAGTTCGGATACACCACGCTCGCGCTGCGGTCGATGTTCGGCACCAACAACGGCATCGCGGGCCAGGTGCTGGTCAACTTCGGTACGCAAGAGCAGAAGAAGCAGTGGCTTGAGCGCATCGCCTCCGGCGACGTCGTCGCCTCATTCGCCCTTACCGAACCTGGCGCTGGCTCAAACCCCGCCGGCCTGCGCACCCGCGCCCGCCCCGATGATCGCGGCTGGGTACTCGACGGGCGCAAGCGCTTCATCACCAATGCCCCGCTCGCAGACCTGTTCGTGGTGTTCGCGCGCACCCGCGAACCTAGCCAGCACGGCCCCGGCATCGCCGTGTTCCTCGTGCCCGGCGGCACGCCAGGACTCAGCGTCGGGCCCAAGGACGCGAAAATGGGCCAGGAGGGCGCCTGGACCGCCGACGTCATCCTCGACTCGGTCCGTGTCGGAGAAACCGCGCTCGTCGGTGGCGACGAGGAAATCGGCTACCGGGCGGCGATGACGTCACTGGCCCGCGGACGCGTCCACATCGCGGCGCTCGCCGTCGGCTGCGCCCAGCGCGCGCTCGACGAGTCGGTCGCGTACGCGGCGGCCAGCACGCAAGGCGGGGTCCGGGTCGGGGAATACCAGCTCGTGCAGGCCATGCTTGCCGACCAGTACACCGGCGTCGCCGCGGGACGCGCCCTAGTCCGTGACGCCGCGGCCGCCTACGACAGCGGCGCCGACCGGCGGGTCATGCCGTCGGCGGCCAAGCTCTTCTGCACCGAGATGGCCGGCCACGTGGCTGATCTCGCGGTGCAGGTGCACGGCGGCACCGGGTACATGCGCGAGGTCCCGGTCGAACGGATCTACCGCGATGTCAGGCTGCTGCGGCTGTATGAGGGAACGAGCGAGATCCAGCGCCTGATCATCGGCGGTTCCCTGGTCCGTGACCGGCTGGCTTCCAGCGCCGGCACACCCATCTAGCGGCAGCGTTAAGGAAGGCTGGCACCATGCGTGAGGTCGTGATCTGCGAACCGGTCCGTACCCCGATCGGCCGGTACGGAGGAGCCCTGAAATCGCTCAGTGCCGCGGAGCTCGGCGAGGTAGCCGTGCGCGGCCTGCTTGACCGGACTGGGCTCGACCAGGCGGCCATCGAGGACGTGGTGCTCGGGCACTGCTACCCAAGCAGCGAAGCGCCCGCGATCGGCCGCGTGGTCGCGCTCAACGCGGGCCTGCCGGTGACGGTGCCCGGCATGCAGGTCGACCGGCGCTGCGGCTCCGGGCTGCAGGCGGTGCTCCAGGCGGGCATGCAGGTGAGCACCGGCGTGCACGAGCTCGTGGTCGCGGGCGGCGCCGAGAGCATGAGCAACGTCCCGTTCTACTCGACGCAGCTGCGCTGGGGCGTCACCGGCCCAGGGATAACCCTGCACGACGGGCTCGCGCGCGGCCGTGCCACCGCGGGCGGGCGGTACTATCCGGTTCCTGACGGCATGCTGGAGACGGCCGAGAACCTGCGGCGCGAGTACGCCATATCCCGTGCCGAGCAGGACGAGCTCGCCCTCGTCTCGCACCAGCGGGCGGTCGCCGCACAGCGGTCCGGGGTGTTCGCCGAGGAGATCGTCCCTGTCACTGTCAGGACCCGCGGGGGCGAGGAGGTCATCGACACCGACGAGCACCCGCGCGCCGACGCCTCCCTCGAAGCGCTGGCCGGGCTGCGCCCCGTGCTGGGCCAGCGGGACCCCGAGGCCACCGTCACCGCGGGCAACGCCAGCGGGCAGAACGACGCGGCCGCCGTGTGCGTCGTCACGCACCCGGAGCGTGCCGAGGCGCTGGGGCTGCGGCCCCTCGTCCGCCTCGTTTCCTGGGCGGTTTCCGGCGTGCCGCCAAAGACGATGGGTATCGGACCCGTCCCCGCGAGCCGTGCCGCGCTGGAGCGTGCCGGGCTGAAGTTGTCCGAGATCGACCTGATCGAGCTCAACGAGGCCTTCGCTGCCCAGGTGCTCGCCTGTACCAGGGAGTGGGGGTTCGGCGCGGCCGACTTCGAGCGTCTCAACGTGCACGGCTCGGGAATTTCGCTGGGCCATCCGGTCGGCGCGACCGGGACGCGCATCCTGACCACCCTTGCCAGGGAGATGCACAGGCGGCAGGCTCGGTACGGGCTGGAGACGATGTGCATCGGCGGCGGCCAGGGCCTCGCCGCGATCTTCGAGCGAGTCGCCGCATGAGAGCAGAGCGCCCGGGCCGGCCGGGGAAGCGGAATGCGCGATTCCCGTTCGTTCACCTGCCGATGCGAGCAGAATAAGGCTTCCCGAGCCGCGCAGCTCCCCTGCGGCACCCGCGTTCGCGGTCGCAAGGTTCCTGGTTTGTTGTCGTCGACGTCGGTTTAAAATGAACTACAATGTGATCCGATGGTTACCGTAGTGGAGGGTTGCGTGCAGCATCGTGAGTACAGCCACTTGTGAAGAGGCCGATGAGAGCCGACGCCTATCCGCTAAGGGTATCCGTACCCGTGCCCGCTTGATCGCGTCCGCCAAACAGGTCTTCGAGAGAGACGGGTTCCTCAATGCTCGCATTACGGATATCGCGAGCGGCGCCGAGGTATCCCATGGCTCGTTTTATCACTATTTCGACTCTAAGGAAGAAATCTTCCGTGTCGTCGCCGAAGAACAAGAGGTAAGCCTGCTCACGCTCGACGCCGTTACTGGGACTGATCACACTCCTGTGCAGCGAATTGAAGCAGCCAACCGCCGTTATCTGAGCGCCTACCGTGCCGAAGCGGCGATCATGCGCGTGATCGAAGAGGTGTCGCGCTACGACTCCGCCGTGCGTGAGGTGCGCAAGCGCCGCGACGACGAGTTCGCCCGTCGACTGCAGGCCGCGATCGAGAGACTGCAGAGCTCTGGGGCAGCCGACAAGCTGATCGACCCGTGGTACGCGGCCAACGCGCTCGGCGGCATGGTCGCCAAATTCGCTGAGATGTGGCTCCTGCAAGGCGGGGATTACGAAATGGAGCACGCGGTGGCGCAGCTCACCCGTCTGTGGGCGAATGCCCTGGGTATCCGCCCGGATAGCGGGCCCACGCCGTGAAGACGCTCCGGGCGCTGCCCGGGGCGACTGGCCGGCTCACCCGGCGGGTGATCTCCCACGAGTCGGATGTGCGCCGCAGGTCCCAGTGGTTGTACGTCAGGCTGTAGACCCGGTACCCCTCCTCGGCACGCACCCAGACGAGGGCGTGTCCCTCGGCCCAGGCCTGCCAGCCGTCGACCCGGATGGTCAGGCCGCCGACCGTATGCAGGCTGCCGCGGCTCTCTATGTCGCGTTTGTGCGTGCCGTCGGGGTCATCGAGCGCCCGGTAGAACTGGTCGCGGCCGGCTAGCTGCCCGTCAACGCCGTCGTAGACGCCATCGGCCGCGAATACGCGCGACCACGCCAGCGCGTCGCCGATGTCGGCGGCGAAGCCGTAGCGATGCAGCAGCTCCCGGATTTCTTCGCGCGCGCGCAGGTCCGCGACCGCGCTGCGGAGTTCACTCAGCTCGCTCATGCCAACGGTGGGCGCGGCGCCACGTCGCGGGGCTCCCGGCGGCCGCCCGTCATCCCGCCGGGCGCGCGGACTCGCTGATCGAGCGGCCAGCCAGATGCGCGTCGGCCACCGTTCTGCCCGACACCCCGAGCTCCTCTAGCGAGGAAATCCCCGGCCATCCGCGGCCGTTGACGTCGTACAGGTCGAGCGCCACCCCGTCCGGGGAGACCATCTTGAACTCCCAGTCCTCTCCCGGACGGATCTGGTCGCCGGGCAGCGCGACCGTCGCCCCGGAGTCGAGGGCCTTCTGGACGGTCTCAGGAACGTCGGTGACGACGAAGCCGATGTGATTGAGGCCTTCGGGGGTGTAATTGGGGAACTCCGGCCGCGTGATCTTGATAAGGGCCAGGTTCATCGTGCCGTCGCTGAGGTAGACAGCGGCCTCGCCGGTTTCCTCGACATCGATGCGCGACATTTCAGTCATGTCGAAGACGTCCTTGTAGAACTTGGCTGCCTTGCCCACATCGTCACATTTGATAGCGACGTGACGCAGCTTCCCCATGTCGAACCTCCGGCAGTAAGCGGCATTCCGCAATATGATACCGACGTCAATAATAGTATCTATTGGTGCAACGGTCAAGCCGGGCGTATGCCTGCGACCGGGTACTTCTTCAGCTCGGCCAGCCCCACCGACTTGACGTGAACCGTGTCAGGGCCGTCGGCGATCCGCAACGTCCGCGCGTACGCCCACATCTCCGCCAGCGGGGTATCGGCGCTGACTCCGGCCGCGCCGTGAACCTGGATCGCCCAGTCGATCGCCGCCACGGCAGCCCGCGGGGCGACCACTTTGATCGCCGCGATCTGAGCTTTGGCCTCGCGGGTGCCCGCCTCGTCGATGAGCCAGGCGGTGTGCAGGACGAGCAGCCTGGCCTGATCCAGCGCCATGCGATGTTCGGCCAGTTCAGCCTGGAACATGTCGTGTTCGGCGATCGGCCGGCCGAAGGGGACCCGTTCCCGCGCGCGGCAGCAGGCCAGCTTGACCGCCCGCTCACCCATCCCGATCGCGCGCATGCAGTGATGGATGCGGCCGGGACCCAGCCGGGCCTGCGCGATCGCGAAACCCGAACCTTCCTCGTGGATGAGGTTGGCGGCCGGCACGCGCACGTTGTCGAACCGGATCTCGCCGTGGCCGTGCTGGTCCAGATAGCCGAAGACGGGCAGGATGCGCACGACTTCGACGCCCGGAGTCGAGATCGGGACCAGGACCATCGACTGCTGCCTGTGCCGCGGGGCGCCGGGATCGGTCTTGCCCATCACGATGAGGATCTCGCACCGGGGATCCGCGACACCCGTGGTCCACCATTTCTGGCCGTTAATGACGTACTCGCCGCCGTCTCTGTCGATGCGCGTGGCGATGTTGTTCGCGTCCGACGAGGCGACGCCGGGCTCGGTCATCGCGAATCCCGAGCGAATGCGTCCCTGGAGAAGGGGCTCCAGCCACCGCTTCTTCTGGCCGGGACTGCCGAACATCTCCAGTACTTCCATGTTTCCCGTGTCAGGTGCCGAGCAGTTGAGCGCCTCGGGCGCGATCTCCACGGACCAGCCGGTCAGCTCGGCAAGCGTCGCGTACTCGACGTTCGTCAGGCCGGAGACAGCAGGCAGGAAGAGGTTCCACAACCCGCGGGCCCGCGCCTTGGCCTTGAGCTCCTCGACGACGGGCGGCAGTGAGTTCGGCGAATCCGTGTTCGCCAGTGCGCGGCGCTGCCCGGCGTAGACCGGCTCCGCAGGCAATACCTCGGAATCCATGAACTCGGCAAGCTCGCCGCGCAACCGTTGCGCGCGCTGCGACTGTCGGAAATCCATGAGTGCCCTCCGTGGGGACGGTAAGTTCGTCACGCGGAGCCCTTCGGCTCAAACTGGTCACGAATCGTGCCAATCGGTTCACCGCAACCCGAGGTGAGGACCGGTGAAAGGACGATGCGCTGATAGGGCTCGACGCACATGGCAGCCAGGCGCTGGCCGGGCGGGTACACCAGCGGGCCTTTAGCGTGCACCGCCGCGCCCTCGTCAGAGAACTGCTCGAACATGTACCAGCGACCCGGTTCCGCGGGATCCCGGTACGCGGTGTACGTGTCCACCTGCCCGGTGGGGAATTCCTCGGCAGCCATCGCGTCGAATATGTCGCGCATGATTTGCTCCATTGCCGCGTCGTCCTCGGGGCGGATGCGAAACGTGAAAATGGCTCCGACTGTCACCGGGGTCCCTCCAGAAATCGTGGCGTCTTGTGATCGGGCGGGTGGGCCAGCGCCAGGCCCCGGTGGCCCAGTTGGGCGGAGGTCTCGGGTGTCTGCCCGAGGTACTCGCTCAGCACCACGCTGCCCTTGAGCTCCGATGCCGAGCCAGCATAGACGATCTGGCCCTTCTTGATCAGGTAGCAGCGATCGGCCATGGCCAGCGCGCGATCGACGTACTGCTCGACCACGAGAAGAGCGATACCGCCCTGGGCGAGGGTGCGCAGCGCGTCGAAGATCACGTCCACGACGATCGGAGCGAGCCCCATGGACACTTCGTCGACGAGCACGATGGCGGGCTCGGCGAGGACGGTGCGCGAGAGCGCGAGCATTTGCTGCTCGCCGCCTGACAACGTGCCCGCGAGCTGCTTTTGCCGATCCTTGAGGAACGGGAATGCCGCGAACACGGCGTCCATTCGCTGCCCGCGCACCCAACTGGGGGTACACATCCGCAGGTTCTCTTTGACCGAAAGGTTGCGGAAGATGCCTCGCCCTTCGGGAATGAGGCACAGCCCGCGGCGCGCCCGCTCACTGGGTGAGGCCTTGGTGACAGTCGCGCCGGCTATCCGCACCTCGCCCGACTGGACGCGGATCAGCCCCGAGGCGGCCCGGAGCAGTGAGGTCTTGCCTGCCCCGTTCGGGCCGAGCAGCGCGACGACCTCACCCGGCCCGACGGACAGGTCCACCTCGCGCAGGACCGTCACAGCGCCATAGCCGCTGACGACGCCGCTGAGTTCGAGAACCGGCACGGTCGCGCTCATTTGGGCTCGCCCCCAAGCGGCACGCCGACGCGTTCCCCGACCGGAGCGAGCCCGCCGACGGCGGATCCTAGATACGCCGCGCGGACCAGCGGCGACGCGGCTACCTCCGAGGGTGAGCCCTCGAACACGAGCTTGCCGAAATCGAGCACGTACACCCGCTCGCACACGCTCATGACAAGCGACATGTCGTGCTCCACGAGTAGCACGCCGACTCCCCGGTCGCGCACTGCATTGCGCAGGACTTCGCCGAACATGCGCGTCTCGTTGCCGTCCAGGCCTGACGACGGCTCGTCGAGCAGCAGCATGGTGAACGGTCCGGCCAGGCAGCGCGCGAATTCGACCAGCCGGCGCTGTCCGGTCGATAGCCCGCCGACGGAATTCTGGGCGAGGTGAGTGATCTCGCACGCCTGCATGGCCGCCCAAGCGGCGGCACGGGTCTGGGTCTTCTCGCGACCGACGCTGAACAGGTGCCGTAGCGGGTTCCAGCCCGCGCAGGCCGCCTCCCGGCCGAGGCTGACGTTCTCCAGCACGGTGAGCGAGTCGTACAACTGCATCTGCTGGAAAGTGCGGCCAAGCCCGAACCTGGCCCGCGTCGGCGGTGAACTGCCGGTTATTGAACGGCCATGCAACTCGACCTGGCCGCTGCCCGGCGAGTTGAGGCCGCAGATGGCGTCGAAGGCGGTGGTCTTGCCCGCGCCGTTCGGGCCGATGAGACCGGTGATCTTTCCGGCAGGCGCCTGCAAAGCGAGACCGTCGAGCGCCACCAAGCCGCCAAACTGCACGCGCAGCCCGCGCACCTGCAACCCGGCCGACTGCGCGGGAACCGGCGTCCGGATGACACCCATCTCCTCGTCGCTCGGCCGTACCTCCCGTTTCCGCTTCGACCCCAGCAGACGTCCGAGCGCCTCGCAGTAGTCGACGAACCACTGCGGGGCGTGCCGTTCGGCGGGCTGGAAGGCCAGCGAGATCGCGAAGACACCGAAGAGAATCTGCAGGTAGTAGTCGACATTCGTGCCCTGCACGTAGGCAGGGATGAGGATGACGAACATGGCCTGCACCAGCGCGTACCAGGGCGCGCCGCCGACAGCGAGGAGAACAAGCGCGAGGTACAGCAGCGACTGCGTCGGCGTGAATGAGGTCCCGTCCACCACGTTGATCGACACGCCGAACAGCGCCCCGGCGATGGCGGCCAGGAATGCGCAGACGCAGAACACCAGGATCTGGGTGGTGATCACGCTGGTGCCGCCCATCGACAGCGCCCGTGGCGAGTCACCCAGCGCGCGCAGCAGGCGTCCCAGCCGGCCGTTGAGGATAAGCAGGACGGCTATCGTGAGTACCACCGTGATCGCGAGCGTCACGTAGTAGTAGCCGGTGTCGGAGCCGACCGCCAGCCAACTCAGATACGGCGCGGGCATCGTCGCGCCTTGACCGCTTGCTCCGAACATCCAGCTGGTGTTGTAGAACATGTCCGCGAGCAGCGTGCCGAATCCGAACGTCGCCAGGGCGAGGTAAAGACCCGACAGCCTGATCGCGGGAGTCGCGATCACGGCGCCGACCGGGACGGCGATCAGGCCCGCGATCAGCAGGGCGAGCAGCCAGGGCACGCCGGCCGTCACGGTGAGCTTCGAGAACGCCGCCGCGCCGATCGCCGCGAAGCCAGCCGTGGCCAGCGATACCTGACCAGACGTCTTGACGAGCAGCCCCAGAGACAAGAACAGCACCGTGGTGGCCGATACGGCCGTCCACTGGCCGATGTTGACGCCGGCGAACCGGGGAACGAGGAGGAGCCCGGCGAGCACGACCGCGCCGAAGAGCAGCTGCACGCGCAGCGGTGCGCGCCAGCTCGGCGAAGGCAGCGGGATGCTCTGCATGCGGGTACTCAGGCGACGGCGGGGCAGCACGAGCAGGATCACGAACAAAACGAGAAATGGCAGGTTCGCGGGCAGGCTGGCGAGGATGCCTTCAGACGGAACGTACTTGGTAAGCACCGAGGCGGCCACGCCGATCGCCAGGCCGCCCGCATAGGTCAGCGGCAGGCTGGAAAACGCCCCTATCGCCGCCGCGGCGAACGCCTGGGCCACAAGGCCTGTCATGACGACCGGGTCCAGGGTCACGTCCTGGGCGAGGAGGATGCCCGACATCAGGGCGAAAACCGAGCCTATGATCCACGCCCACCGGCGAACCGTGCGCGGCTTCGTTCCTGCGATGTCCAGCAGGTTGGGATCATCCACAACGGCCCGCATCGCGATGCCGAGACGGGCCGTCCGGAAGAAGACATAAAGTCCGAGAGTGGCGGCGAGCCCGATAACCGTGACGATGATCTGGTTGAGGGTGACGTAGGCGCCGAAGATTTCGTACGAGGTGGATGGCAGGAATGTCGGGAACGTGAGCGAGTCGTTGCCGTAGAAGACCTCGAAGATGCCCTGGATAAACAGCACCAGGCCGATCGTCGCCACGATGCGTATGGCAAGTGCCTGGCGCGCGAGTTCGCGCGCGAGGATCTCGAATCCGACACCAAGGACGAAGCCCAGCAGGACGACTGCCGCCAGCCCGGCGACGGGCCATGGTACGCCGTGTTCGACGTTCAGGATATAGAAGACGTAGGCGGCCAGGGTGCCGACCGCGCCGAACGCGAAATTGAACACGCCGGACGTCTTGTAGGTCACCACCAGGCCGACGCCAGCCATGCCGTAGACCGAGCCTGACGTCAGGCCAAGGATGATATAGGGCAGGATTACGGACATCTTTCGCCGTCCTCGATCGGATTGTCTGCCCGGTCCGCCGGCACGCGCGGAAGGTCACGCAACGTCGGTCTTCTCGAAGCCGCTGTCCAGGAAGTCCGGCCGGTCCTCGGTCACCACAATGGCCTGCACCGGGATCGTCACGGTCAGCCTCAGCCGGATCGTCCGCAGCTTCCAGCCCTGCCCGGTGCGGACGAAATCGTTGTTGTAGATGCCCATGTTCATCACCGGCTCACCGCGCATCACCAGCATCGCGATGGCCTCCGAGCGCTGGGTGGCGACATCCCCGTCGACCTTGGTCACGTGGTTGAACGTCATCTGGAACGCCCGCGGGATCAGCGACCCGTCACCGGCGAACTTCTCCAGGTAGGCCCGCAGCTCGGCCTTGCCGTGCGGCACCGCGCGCGCCGTCACCGACCCGGCATCGATGCTGCCGTCCTCGGAGAACAGCTCGACCAGCTCGTCCACCTTGTGCGTCCGGATCCCGTCATAGCCGCCGTTGCACCCCATGTGCCACGCCGACATCACATCCTCGATAGCCTGGATGTCCTCGA